>CADCOV010000073.1 GCA_902803185.1 uncultured Eubacteriales bacterium | reverse complement strand
TTACTCCTCTTCTCCCCATATGAAAACTCCCTTCATGATCAACAGTGATTGTCTTTTTCACTGTCTCTCATAAAGGGAGCATATCAATGCAGGGGCTCTTTCGTGTCTTAAGGGTGTGGTGCGGCTGCTCAGGCCCTTTGGCCGGCGAGGTATTCCTTCATGATGGCCACGCCCGCGCTGACGCCCAGCCGGTCCGCACCGGCCTCGATCATCTTCATCGCGGCGTCCAAGGTGCGGATCCCGCCGGAGGCCTTGACGGAGAGGGCGTCTCCCACGACGCTGCGCATCAGCGCCACGTCCTCCGGAGTGGCACCCCCGGTGCTGAAGCCGGTGGAGGTCTTGACGAAGGCAGCGCCGGCCTCGGCGGCGGCTCTGCAGGCCAGGACCTTTTGCTCCTCCGTGAGGAGGCAGGTCTCGATGATGACCTTGAGGGCTGCGCCGTATTTGTCGGCCTCCTCCCGGACGGCCCGGATGTCCTCCGTGCAGCAGGCGAGGTCGCCGCTCTTCAGCATCCCCAGATGGATCACCATGTCGATCTCTTTCGCGCCGTCCCGGCAGGCACAGGCGGTCTCCGCCACCTTGGCGGCGGTCGGCGCGGCGCCCAGAGGGAAGCCCACCACGCAGGCGGTGAGGACGCCGGTCCCTTCGAGGGCCTCCGACGCCAGGGCGGCGTAGGACGCGTTCACGCAGACAGCCTTGAACCGATAGGCGGCGGCTTCCCGGCAGAGCTTCAGGATCTCCTCCGGCGTTGCGTCGGCCCGGAGGAGGGTATGGTCGATGTATTCGTTCAGCGGTTTCTTCAGCAGCATGATCACTGCCTCCTGTCTTTGATATTTGAGAATAGTATATCACAAAACCGGGCGGAGGTTCAGCTATTGACAGCCTCAATATTTTGTGATAGTAATATCTTGCGTATTTATTGTTCAGGAGAATGTTATGGAAATCGAACTGAAATATCACATCGGGGACAGCGATGTGATCGACCGCATCTTCAGCGATGAGAAGATCGTGGCGATCACCGACCGCAACTCGGAGGAGACCATCGAGATGCAGGCTGCCTATTTTGATACGGAGGACCGCCGGCTCAGCCGGGAGGGCGTCGCCTTCCGCGTGCGCCGGGAGGGGAGCCGCATCATCGGCACCCTCAAGTGGAACGGCCACAGCGAGGACGGCATGCACGAGCGGGAGGAGATCAACGTCCCTGTGTTGGACGAGAGCAAGCTGACGGAGCCGGATGTGGACATCTTCCGGCAGAGCGGGATGTGCAGCCGGCTGAAGGAGCTGATCGGCGAACGCAGGCTGATCCGGGTCATGGAGATCCGCTTCCTCCGCCGCCAGATCCGCATCGACACCGGCAAGGCGATCTGCGAACTGTCCGCCGATACCGGCAAGGTGTTCTGCGGCGGCAAGTCCGGCCCGATCTCCGAGCTGGAGGTGGAGCTGTACTCCGGAAGCCGCCAGGAAATGGAGTCCTTTGGCGCGGAATTGGCCGAAAAATTCGGTCTTGAGCCGGAAAATCGCTCGAAATTCCGCCAGGGACTGGAGTTGTTGCACTAATTAGCATACAAAGGCCGCGCACAGCGGTCTTTTTTTTCGCGAATTGCGGATGTAACTTTACTTTTTCCGTCAAAAATGCTAAAATTACAAGCCATAGTGTATTGAAAAGCCATCAATGGGGTATCAAACTAACGTTAATAAATTTGAAGGAGCATCACAACATGAAAAGCACTTTTATCTCGAGAGAAGACAATACCGTCAAGTTCACCATGGACTTCACCGCTGAGGAGTTCGAGCAGGCGCAGATCAAGGCCTACCAGCAGAGCAAGGGCCAGTTCCAGATCGACGGCTTCCGCAAGGGCAAGGCGCCGCGCAGCATCATCGAAAGACACTACGGTGAGGGGATCTTCTTTGAAGACGCCATCGACGAACTGCTGAGAGTCGGTTATCCGGACGCCCTGAACGAGCTGGACCTGGAGGTCATCGATTCCCCTAAGGCGGAATTCAGCGAGATCGGCAAGGGCAAGCCGCTGACCGTCACCATCGAGGTCCCGGTCTATCCGGTCGTCGAGGTAAAGGATTACATGGGCATCGAGGTCGACAAGGTCGACGCCGTCATCAAGGACGAGGACGTGGACAGAGAGCTCAGCATGATGCAGCAGAGAAACGGCCGCATGGTCGTCGCGGACAGACCGGCTGAGAACGGCGACACCGTCATCCTGGACTATGCGGGCTTTGTCGGCGAAGACCAGTTCGAGGGCGGCACCGCGGAGAACCAGGAACTGAAGCTGGGTTCCGGTTCCTTCATCCCGGGCTTCGAGGAGCAGTTGGTCGGCGCCTCCGCCGGCGACAAGGTCGACGTCAAGGTCACCTTCCCGGAGGAGTATCACGCCGAGGATCTGGCGGGCAAGGAAGCGGTCTTCCACTGCGAGATCCACGAGGTCAAGTTCGAGGAGCTGCCGGAGCTGGACGATGAGTTCGCCAAGGACGTCAGCGAGTTCGACACCCTCGAGGAGCTGAAGAAGTCCACCTACGACCGTCTCAAGGAGGCTGCCGAGGTCAGAGCCGAGAACGACGCCAAGGACAAGGTCATCGACCAGGTCTACCAGAACAATAAGATCGAAGCGCCGGCGACCATGGTCGAGGACGAGATCGACAACATGATCCGTGAGCTGGATCAGCAGATGAGATACCAGGGCCTGTCCATCGACCAGTACCTGGGCTTCATGCAGCAGGATATGGCTGCCTTCCGTGACCAGGTGAGAGAGGATGCCGCCAAGAGAGTGGCGACCCGCATCGTCCTGAGATCCATCGGCGCCCAGGAGAACGTCGAGGTTTCCGACGAGGATCTCGTCAAGGAGCTGGAGAGAATGGCCGAGGTCTACAAGATGGATGTGGAGAACGTCCGCAAGATGATCGGCGAGGACAACATCGGCTACTTCCGCAAGGACATCGCCCTGACCAAGGTCATGGACCTCATCTACAACAACGCGAAGATCAACCTGATCTCCGAGGAGGAAGCCGCCGCCAGAATGGCTGAGGAAGTCAAGAAGCAGGCGGAGGCCGGGGAAGAGAAGGCTGAAGAAGGAGAAGACAAGTAAGCATGGCACTGATCCCTTATGTCATCGAACAGACCCGCGCGGGGGAGAGAAGTTATGACATCTACTCCCGGCTGCTGAAGGACCGCATCATCTTCATCGATGATGAGATCACCGACGCGCTCTCCAGCGTCGTCGTCGCGCAGCTCCTGTTCCTGGACGCGGAAGACAGCGAGAAGGACATCAACCTGTACATCCAGAGCCCTGGCGGCTCCGTGACCGCAGGCATGGCGATCCTCGATACGATGAACTACATCAAGGCGGACGTCTCCACGATCTGCATCGGCATGGCGGCCAGCATGGGCGCGCTCCTGCTCTCCGCCGGCGCGAAGGGCAAGCGCTATGCGCTGCCGAACGCGGAGATCATGATCCACCAGCCGCTGGGCGGCGCCTCCGGGCAGGCCAGCGACATCAAGATCCAGGCCGAACTGATCATGAGGACCAAGGAGAACCTGAACCGGATCCTCAGCGAGAACACCGGCCAGCCTTTGGATGTCATCGAACGGGATACCGACAGAGATAATTTCATGACTGCAGACCAGGCCAGGGAGTACGGCCTGATCGACGAAGTGATCAGAAGATAACGAGAGGAAAGGGGGTACCGAATGGCAGGCAGCAAAAATGACGATAAGCAGCTTCACTGTTCGTTCTGCGGCAAGCCGCAAAGCGCCGTCAGGCGTCTGATCGCGGGCCCGGGCGTGTACATCTGCGACGAGTGCGTCGGCATGTGCAGCGATCTCCTCAAGGACCCGATGGATCCGTTCTTCGATCAGAAAGAACCAGACGTGACCGGCGCGATGGAACTGCCGAAACCGCAGGAGATCTTCGATTTTCTGTCGGAGTACGTCATCGGCCAGGAGCGGGCCAAGAAGGCCCTGTCCGTGGCGGTCTACAACCACTATAAGAGGATCTCGGGGCTCGATTCCGTCTTCCAGGACGATGAGGTGGAGCTCCAGAAGAGCAATATCGTGATGATCGGCCCTACGGGCTGCGGCAAGACTTTGATCGCCCAGTCCATGGCCAAGATCCTGGACGTCCCGTTCGCCATCGCCGACGCCACCGCGCTGACGGAGGCCGGCTACGTAGGCGAGGATGTGGAGAACATCCTGCTCCGCCTGCTCCAGGCGGCGGACTGGGATCTGGAGAAGGCCCAGAGAGGCATCATCTACGTGGATGAGATCGATAAGATCGCCCGCAAGAGCGAGAATCCGTCCATCACCCGGGATGTCAGCGGCGAGGGCGTCCAGCAGGCGCTGCTGAAGATCCTCGAGGGCACCGTGGCCAACGTGCCGCCGCAGGGCGGCCGCAAGCACCCGCATCAGGAGTTCATCCAGTTCGATACGACGAACGTGCTGTTCATCTGCGGCGGCGCCTTTGACGGCCTCGAGGGCATCATCCAGCGCAGGATGGGCGAGAGGGTCATCGGCTTCAACTCCGACAACGACGTGGTGGACGAGGACGGCAGCAAGCCGCTCACCCACCTGGAGCCGCAGGATCTCCTGAAGTTCGGCCTGATCCCGGAATTCATCGGCAGACTGCCGGTGATCGTCACCCTGGACGAGCTGGACGTGGAGTCCCTCAAGCGCATCATGACGGAGCCGCGCAACGCCCTGGTCAAACAGTACAAGAAGCTCTTCGAGTACGACGGGGTGGAGCTCACGATCACCGAGGACGCCATCGCTTCCATCGCGGAGCAGGCGATCCAGCGCAAGACCGGTGCGAGAGGCCTGAGGAGCATCTTTGAGAAGACGATGAACGACATCATGTTCGAGATCCCGTCCCGGGAGGACATCGTCGAGTGCATCGTCACGGCGGACACGGTGGAGAACGGCGTAGAGCCGCAGCTCGTCACCGAAGACGAAAAGAAAGAAGATTTGCCTGAACCGGCGGAGCAGGACGCCCCGGAAGCGGACAAAGCATCATAAAGACCGGAAATCAGGCGGCGCGAGTCGCCTGATTTTAACAAAGGAGGACAGAAACAATGGCTGAAGACGAAAGGATCATGAACGAAACAGCGGCCAGCGCTTCCACGCCTGAAGAAGAAACCGCCGCTCCGCGCGTGTACCCGTGCGTACCGCTCAGGGGCGTATCCATATTCCCGCACACCATCGTGCACTTCGATATCGGCAGGGACAAGTCCATCCGCGCCCTGGAGGCGGCGATGGCTTCGGACCGGACGCTGTTCGTGTCCACCCAGATGGACGAGAACGTCCTGCTGCCGAAGTTCGACGACATCTATGAGACCGGCACCCTCGTCAAGGTCAAGCAGATGCTGAAGATCAACGGCGACGCGGTCCGCGTGCTGGTGAACGGCATCGCGCGGGCGAAGGTGGGCAGCATCCGCAAGGAGGAGGGCTACCTGGCCTGCAGCGTGGAGATCATCCCGGACGAGATCAGCGAGATCGGCCTCACCATCGAGGAGAAGGCGGAGCTCAGGATCCTGCAGGACGCCTTTGTGAAGTACGCAGCTCTGACCAGCCACATCTCCGACGACACGCTTGACAAGACTCTGGCGGAGGAGGATCCGGGGGTCCTGGTGGACCTCATCGCCTCCGAGCTGGAGGTCAGCACCGACCGCAAGCAGCGGGTCCTGGAGGGGGAGACCTTCGGTACCCGTCTGGAGCGCCTGATCAGCCTTGTGAGCGAGGAAAACGAGATCGCCGAGGTGGAGAAACAGCTGGCCCAGAAAGTCAAGGAGAACGTCGATAACAACCAGAGAGAGTATTTCCTCAAGGAGCGGATGAAGGTCATCCAGGAGGAGCTGGGCGAGGACGAGAACGCCCAGGACGAGGCGGACGAGTGGCTGAACAAGCTGGATCAGCTGAAGTTGGACAAGTCCATCGACGAGAAGGTCCGCAAGGAGATCCGCCGCTTCACCAGGATGGCGCCGTCCTCCGCGGAGAGCGCCGTCATCCGCAACTACGTGGAGACGATCCTGGGCCTCCCGTGGAAGAAGAGCTCCCGGGTGAACGCGGACCTGACCAAGGCCGGCAAGGTCCTGGAGAAGGAGCACTACGGCCTGGAGAAGGTCAAGGACCGCATCCTGGAGTACCTGGCTGTGATGCACCTGTCCAAGGCCATCAAGGGCCCGATCCTCTGCCTGGTGGGCCCTCCGGGAACCGGCAAGACCTCCATCGCCCGGTCCATCGCCAACGCCACGGGGCGCAAGTTCATCCGCATGTCCCTGGGCGGCGTCCGGGACGAGGCGGAGATCCGCGGCCACCGCAGGACCTACATCGGCGCGATCCCGGGACGGATCATCACCGCCATCTCCGAGGCGGGCACCAACAACCCGGTGTTCCTCTTCGACGAGATCGACAAGGTCGGTGCTGACTACAAGGGCGACCCGTCCTCAGCACTGCTGGAGGTCCTGGATCCGGAGCAGAACAAAAACTTCACCGACCACTTCCTGGAGATCCCGTTCGACCTCTCCAAGGTCTTCTTCATCACTACCGCGAACTCCCTGGACACCATCCCGCGCCCGCTGCTGGACAGGATGGAGGTCATCGAGGTCAGCGGCTACACCGAAGAGGACAAGGTGGAGATCGCCCGCCGCTACCTGGTGCCGAAGCAGACCGCCGAGAACGGCCTGAAGAAGGAGAACGTCAAGTTCAGCGAGGCGGCGATCCGCGATATGATCAACTACTACACCAGGGAATCCGGCGTCCGCAACCTGGAGCGCACCATCGGCACCATCTGCCGCAAGGTGGCCATGCAGACCGTGACGACGGGGCGGAAGAGCTATTCCGTCTCCCCGCGGAACCTGGAGAAATACCTGGGCAAGAAGAAGTTCCACTACGATACCATCGAGGGACAGAGCCTGGTGGGGGAGGTCACGGGCATGGCCTGGACCGCCGTCGGCGGCGATACCCTGCAGGTGGAAGCGGCGATCCTGCCGGGCAGCGGGAAGATCTCCCTGACCGGCCAGCTGGGTGACGTGATGCAGGAATCCGCCCGCACCGGCATCAGCTACATCCGCTCCATTGCGGCGGAGCTCGGCATCGACGAGAACTTCTACAAGGAGAAGGACCTGCACATCCACGTGCCGGAGGGCGCCGTTCCGAAGGACGGCCCGTCCGCGGGCGTCACGATGTTCACCTGCGTGGTCTCCGCCCTGACCGGCATCCCGGTGCGCCGGGACGTGGCCATGACCGGCGAGATCACCCTGCGTGGCCGGATCCTGCCGGTGGGCGGCATCAAAGAAAAGGTGCTGGCGGCCCACAGGGCGGGCATCCGCAAGATCCTGCTGCCGAAGGAGAACCTCATCGACACCCAGGAGATCCCGGCGGTGGTCAGGAAGCAGCTGACCTTCGTACCGCTGGAGTACGCGAAGGAAGCCTTGGACGAGGCGTTGGACAGAGCATGAAGATCACGAAAGCAGAATTGGAGACCGTTGCGGTGAAGCCGCAGCAATACCCGCCGGAGGACCTGCCGGAGGTGGCCTTTGTCGGCCGCTCCAACGTGGGGAAATCCTCGCTCCTGAACTTTTTGACCGGGAGGAAGAACCTGGCCAGGGTCAGCGGCAGTCCGGGAAAGACCAGGACCATCAATTTCTACCTCATCAACGATGCGCTGAGGATCGTGGACCTGCCGGGCTACGGCTACGCCAAGGTCTCCAGGGAGACCACGGCGGGCTGGGACACCATGATGGCGAGCTTCTTTGAGAAGAGGGGGACGCTCAAGGCGGTGGTCCAGCTGGTGGACATCCGCCACGAGCCGACAGCCCTCGACGTGCAGATGTACGAGTATCTCAGGGGCTGCGGCCTCGACGGCATCGTCGTCGCCACGAAGGCGGACAAGGTCTCCGGCAACGAGCGGCAGCGCAACATGGCCGCGATCAGGAAGAAGCTGGGATTGACGAAGGAGGACCTTCTGATCCCGGTCTCCTCCCTCAAGCGGACCGGGGCGGATCAGCTCCTGGAGGCCATCGAAGCGGCAATAAGGTAGTGACAGTTCTGCCCGTTTGGTGTAGAATTGAATTGGAATAGGACTGCACTGAGCGATTGGGGGACTTATATGCAAAATCAGGAAACCATCGGAAAGATCCTGCTGACAGAAGACCAGATCCGGCAGAGAGCGCATGAGCTGGGTCAGCAGATCTCGGAGGATTATAAAGGGGAGAGCGTCATCCTTCTCGGCACCCTGAAGGGTTCCGTGGTATGGATGGCGGATATCATGAAAGCCATCACGCTGGATACGGCCATCGATTTCATCGCCGCCAGCAGCTACGGTTCCAGCAGGACCAGCAGCGGCGTCGTGAAGGTGACCAAGGACGTCTCGATGAACCTCTACGACCAGAACGTCATCATCATCGAGGACATCGTGGACACGGGGAACACCCTGAAGTTCCTCAAGGACTATCTCTCTGACCGCAACCCGAAGAGCGTCCGCATCTGCACGCTGCTGGACAAGCCGTCCCGCCGCATCGCCGACGTGACGCCGGATTACGTGGGGTTCACCGTCGATGATCTGTTCATCATCGGCTACGGCCTCGATTTCGACCAGAGATACAGAAACCTGCCATACATCAGCTATTTAGAAGGCTAACGCTGGAGGGCGCCCCGCCGCCCTCCCTTTTGAATTGAGACAGGACTAGTTATGCGATATCTGAAAATCATAGGACACGTCGTTCTCATGATCGCGCTGCCGCTTTCGATCCTGCTCCTCGGCCTCAACGTATCCCTACGGTTCTCGGAGACCTACGTCTATCACTTCAACGACAGCCAGGTCACCAGCGGACTGGGGATCAGCACCACCGGCTCTGAGTTAGCGGATTACGTCTGCGGATATCTGAACAGCTTCAGCAAGGAACCGTTCCAGGTCTATGAGGAGAACGGGAAGTTCCTCGACCCGCTGTTCGAGGACGAGGAGTCTGCCGTCATGCTGCAGGCCCGCAGGATCCTGGGGATCTCCCTTCTGGCCTGCATCCTGCTGCTGGCTTTGTCGGTGCTCGCCTACATCTGGCTGTACCGGAACTGTAAGAGGGAGGAGCGCCTGATCGGAGGCTACGTCGCCGTGGGACTATCCGCCGTGGCCGCGCTGACCGGGTTCTTCCTGGTGCGCTAGGACGCCTTCTGCGTCCGCATGTACAACCTGCTGATCGGCGTGGATCTGGGGGAGGACTCCCTGCTCAGGCATCTGCTGGGCACGCCGCTCAACCACGCGGTGGCGATCTTCGTTCTGGCGGTCTGCATCGCCGCGATCGGCATCTCGCTGTACATCCACAGCCATTTCACGAAGGCGCAGCGGATCTTTTATTAGGAGCATTGGATTGGAATTCAAGATCGACCTTCACATACACACCATCTACTCCGACGGCACGATGGAGCCGGTGGATGTGGTAACGAAATTTAAGGATGAGGGATACGACATCATCGCCATCACGGATCACGACGGCATCGGCGGCATCCGTGAGGCCCAGATCGCCGGCAAAGCCCTCAAGATCGAGGTGCTTCCGGGCATCGAGTTCTCGTCGGAATACGTCAGGGACGGCAGGATGACGGAGCTCCACATCCTGGGATACCGGAT
Organism: uncultured Eubacteriales bacterium; assembly: GCA_902803185.1. GTDB lineage: Bacteria > Bacillota > Clostridia > Peptostreptococcales > Anaerovoracaceae > Eubacterium_B. Next base: position 3,639 of record CADCOV010000073.1, on the reverse strand, counting down.
CGACCCGTCTAACGAAAGGCTTCTCCGGAAGTGCGAGTTTCTCAAGGCCACGAGGGCGGACCGGAACGTCAGGATGCTCGCGCGCCTCAGGGAGATGGGCTACGACATCTCCGAGAAGGACCTGCCAAAGAAGCCGGGGGATTACATCGGCAAGCCCGACGTGGTCAGAGCGCTTCTGGCCAAGGGATACGAACTCGAGGATCCCTTCGCTCTGCTGGAGGGGATCCCGCGGGAGCGGATCTCCACGGAGGAGGCCATCGAGATCATCCGGGAGGCCGGCGGCACGCCGGTCCTGGCCCATCCATTCAAGATCCGGGAGCTTTCGCCCCGGGAGGAGGGGTTCCGGGACAGGCTGGACGCTTTGCTGCGGGACCTGAAGAAACTGGGGATCCGGGGGCTGGAGTGCTTCCATCCGTCGGCGAACCACGAAGAGTCTCTTATGCTGGTAGAACTGGCTGAGAAATATCATCTGAATATGACGAAGGGCTCCGACTTCCACGGGGACAAGGAGCCGCTCCGGAAGCGTTGATACCTGGGAGAGTGAGAGAAATGGTATATAATGTGACGGACAAGAAGATCGCGGCGGCGATCCGTACAGAGAAGGATTTCAGCACAGCGCTGAAGTCCAGGGTCGACGTGATCTTCCTTCTGCATTCCAACATCATCACGGTGCATCAGAGCGTGAAGGAGATCCACAGCGCCGGAAAGAAGGTCTTCGTCCACGTCGATTTCGCGGAAGGGATCGGCAAGGACAGGGCTGGCCTGGAGTTCCTCGCCCGGCAGGGCGTGGACGGGGTCCTGACCACGCGGACCAACATCGTGAGAATGGCGAGAGAGTTTGACCTGATCACGGTCCAGCGTTTTTTCCTGGTGGATTCCCACTCGCTGCAGACCTCGGTGGAGTCGATCCGGCTTTCCAAACCGGACATCATCGAACTCATGCCGGGCATCGTGACGAAGAAGATCCGGGAATTCCGGCAGCTGGCCGACATGCCGATCATCGCCGGCGGCATCATTGAGACGGAAGAAGAAGTCAGGACGGCTTTGAAGGCCGGTGCGGACATCGTTTCCACCGGAGAGACATCACTTTGGAACCTGGTCATCTGACCGTATCGGGAGCCGGCTTGCCGGCAGGGAGGAAACATGAAGATTCAATTTTGCGGTGCGTCGTCCGGAGTCACGGGCTCCTGTCATCTGCTGTCAGCGGGGAACCACAAGATCCTGCTGGACTGCGGACAGTTCCAGGGTGGCAAGGCGGAGGAGGCCATGAACGCGGAACCGTTCCCGTTCGACGTCGCTGAAGTCGAGTGCGTGGTCCTGTCCCACGCCCACATCGATCACTGCGGCAGGCTGCCGCTGCTGGTCAAGAGGGGATACACCGGGCCGATCTACTGCACAGACGCCACGGCGGATCTTCTGCAGATCATGCTGCGGGACAGCGCCTACATCCACGAGAAGGAAGCGGAGTGGCAGAACCGCAAGAAGGAGCGGGCCGGCAGGGACCTGGTGGAGCCACTCTATACCATCACCGACGCGGAGGCTGCGCTGCAGCTGGTCGTCCCGGTCCGCTACGAGCAGAAGATCGAGCTCTTCCCGGAGATCAAGATCTGCTTCAACGACGCCGGCCACATCCTGGGTTCCGCCATCACCGAGATCTGGGTCAAGGAGGACGAAAAAGAGGCTAAGATCGTATTCTCCGGCGACCTGGGCATGACGGACCGTCCGATCCTGAGGGATCCGACCTACATCAAAGATGCGGACTACGTCATCATGGAGACGACCTACGGCAACCGCAACCACATCGAGAACCTGCAGAGCATCGAAGACCTTCTGGACATCGTGATCAAAACGATCAAGCGGGGCGGCAACGTGGTGATCCCGGCCTTCGCGGTGGGACGCACCCAGGAACTCATCTTCGAGTTCAACCGCTTCTATAACGAGAGGCCGGAGTACCGGGAAGCCCTGGAGGACATCACGGTCTACATCGATTCCCCGATGGCGACCAGCGCTACGGAGATCTTCCGCCGGAACGCCCAGGTCTTCGACGATGAGACGAGAGATTACATCCTGAAGGGCGACAACCCTCTGGATTTCAAGAACCTGAAGTTCACCCGCAGCAGCGACGACTCCCGCGCCCTGAACGCCATGACCAAGGCGAAGGTCATCATCTCCGCCAGCGGCATGTGCGAAGCGGGCCGGATCCGCCACCACCTGAAGCACAACCTCTGGGACGAGAAGAACAGCATCGTCTTCGTGGGCTATCAGGCCCAGGGCACCCTGGGAAGAGCCCTGGTGGAAGGCGTGGACAAGGTCACCCTGTTCGGCGAGGAGATCCAGGTCAAGGCGGAGATCTACAACCTGGAGGGCTTCTCCGGCCACGCGGACCAGAACGGCCTGTTCACCTGGCTGGCCTCCTTCGAGCAGCCGCCGAAGAAGGTCTTCCTCGTCCACGGCGAAGAGGATTCCAAGAAGGACTTCGCCAAGCTGGTAAAGGAGCGCCTGGGCTATGAGCCGGTGGTGGTGCTCGGCAACTCCGAGTTCGAGATGGATATGGAGACCGCCAGCGTGACGAACATGCCGGAAGCGGAACGGCAGGAGGTCCGTTTCGAAGAGGTCCAGAACGTCCGCAACAAGATCTCCGACATCCACAGCGACCTGGAGACCATCCTGTACAACGCCAACCTGGCCATGGACAACGACGTGTCCGAGGAGAAGATCCAGGCCATCAACAACATCATCCAGGAGCTGGAGAAGGCCACGCTGGAACTGGGCAGCACCGTCAGCGAGAAGCCGATCTCCGAGGAGATGATGTCCCCGGAGGAGGGGAGCAGCGAAGCCGCACCGGCGCCGAAGGAGCCGAAGCGGGTCTGAAGGGAGACTTAAAACCTCCTCCATATTTGCCAAGTATTGAGAGAGCTTTTCGAAAGAAAGCTCTCTTTTTATAATTGACAAAACATGTCATTTTGTGGTAAGAATAAAAGTGGGGAATGAGGGAAAGGAGATTTTGTTATTATGGCAAGAGAATGGCAGCAAACCAAGCTGGCAGAGTATGTGATGCCCAATGAGGTGTATTACCAGAGCATTTGGGCGGTTCGTGATTTCGAGAGGATGGCAGGAAGGCTCAGAGAGCTGGAGGCCGAAGACGCATCCCGCGGAGATTCGGTGAAGGAGGCGGCCGCACCGTACCTGACCGGTTCCGACAGGGATGACAGAAGAAAGGAACGCATGATCCTGGAACAGAGGGTGGAAGGCATCCGCCGGGCCCTCATGACCATTCCGCGGGAGTATCGTTCCTATGTGATCAGTAACATCGTTATGAAGAATCCGGGGACCACGTTCCCGAACCGCATGTGGAGGATCTGGAAACAGCGGTTCCTCTATCAGGTGGCACATAATCTACTGATCATATGAAGAAGGAGGACGCTTTTTATTGCGGCACGATCCATGTTCAGGACCCCTGGCGTGAGATATGATTACTTGACTTTGGAAAAAGAGGTGAATGAATGACTATCAAGCTGAACGACATCATCAAGCTGAAAAGCCTCAACGGGTTCGAACTGATTGCCGGCCGCAGAGGGACCGGAAGCATCGTGAACACCATCTGCATCGCGGACTTCGAGTTCGCGGAGGATCCGGAGG
>CADCOV010000072.1 GCA_902803185.1 uncultured Eubacteriales bacterium | reverse complement strand
GACTGCCACCGCATCGGCCGGCTGGACTTCATCCTCGCCAAGGCGATGTTCGCCGTCAAATACAGCTGCGTCAAGCCGGAGATCGTCCCCGAGCACGTCGTGGTCATCGACGAGGGCAGGCAGCTCCAGGTGGAGGACGTGCTGAAGAAGAAGGGCAAGAGCTACTGCCCGATCAGCATCGAGCTCTCCGAGGGCGTGACCTGCATCACCGGCGCGAACATGGGCGGCAAGACCATCTCTCTGAAGCTTTCCGGCCTGGTGCCGATCCTGGCCCAGTACGGGTACTTCGTCCCGTGCCGGTCCGCCAAGGTGGGTCTGTCCAACTTCATGCAGATCCTGATCGGCGACAGCCAGTCGGTGGAGAGAGGGCTCTCCAGCTTCGGCAGCGAGATGGAGGAGCTGAAGGAGATCCTGGATCACGCGAAGGACCGTTCGCTGATCCTGATCGATGAGATCGCCAGCGGCACCAATCCGGTGGAGGGCCTGGCCCTGACCCGGAGCCTGGTGGACTACCTGATGGACAAGCCTTACATCACACTCATCACCACCCACTTCGAGACGGTGACCGAGGAGGAGGGCGTCCGTAATATGCAGGTGAGGGGCCTGGGGAACGTGGACTTCCGGCTGCTGGACAGAGAACTCAAGCGGGCCAACCGCAAGGAACGCATCAATATCATCGCCAAATACATGGATTACCGCCTTGTTTTGGTGGACAAGGGGAGGCAGATCCCGAAGGACGCGCTGAACATCGCCAAGATGCTGGGCATCGATGATGAGATCATCAAAGGCGCGCAGAAATATCTGCAGTAAACCATCCGTTACCGCAATTGATATCAGAAAGAGGAGAACCGCAGAATGAAAAGCAAATTAGGTCTTGATCCTAAGGTAGTGGAGAGCGCCCGCGGTCATGCGAGGAACATCGCGCACGACATGCAGGATTTCATCGATGCTCATACTACCGTCAGCACCGAGAGAACCATCCTGAGACTGCTGGGCGTCGACGGCGTCGACGACGTTGAGACGCCGCTTCCGAACGTCGTGGTCGAAGAGATCCAGGCGGCCGGCGGCCTGCCGCGCGGCGTCGCATACTGGATGGGCAATGCCATGATCCAGACCGGACTCGATCCGCAGCAGATCGCTGAGAAGATCGCTGCCGGCGAGCTGGATATCACCAAGCTGCCGACCGCTTCCAAGGAAGAGGCCGAGGCAGCCATCATGCCGAAGGTCAAAGAGGCCCTGCACCACATCAGGATGCAGACCAAGGCCAGAGAGGCCTATCTGGAGAGACTGGGCGAGGGCAAGCAGCCGTGGCTGTACGTCATCGTCGCGACCGGCAACATCTTCGAGGACGTCGTGCAGGCGCAGGCGGCCGCGAGACAGGGCGCTGACATCATCGCCGTTATCCGTTCCACCGCGCAGTCCCTGCTGGACCACGTCCCTTACGGACCGACCACCGAGGGCTTCGGCGGCACCTGGGCGACCCAGGAGAACTTCAAGATCATGAGAAAAGCGCTGGACGAAGTCGGAGAAGAGGTCCACAGATACATCAGACTGTGCAACTACTCCTCCGGTCTGTGCATGCCTGAGATCGCCGCGATGGGCGCTCTCGAGAGACTGGACGTCATGCTGAACGACGCTATTTACGGCATCCTGTTCAGAGACATCAACATGCAGAGAACCATCGTCGACCAGTTCTTCAGCCGTGTCATCATCGGTTACTGCGGCATCATCTTCAACTCCGGTGAAGATAACTACCTGACCACCGATGACGCGTACGAAGCGGCCCACACCGTCACCGCGTCCCAGTTCATCAACGAGCAGTTCGCGGTCCTGGCCAACATCGAGGAGTGGCAGATGGGTCTCGGACACGCCTTCGAGATGGATCCGGAGATCGAGAACGGATTCCTCTACGAGCTGGCCCAGGCCGTCATGGCGAGAGAGCTGTTCCCGAACGCTTCCCTCAAGTACATGCCGCCGACAAAGTTCATGACCGGCAACATCTACAGAGGACACATCCAGGACGCGCTGTTCAACCTGGTCGCGATCTGGTCCGGTCAGTCCCTGCAGCTGCTGGGCATGCTGACCGAGGCGGTCCACACCCCGCATATGCAGGATAGATATCTGTCCATCGAGAACGCCACCTACATCTTCAACAACTGCCGTGACCTGGGCTCCGACGTGGAGTTCAAGGAAGGCGGCATCATCCAGAGCAGAGCCCAGCTCGTTCTGGAGAAGGCGGATGCGCTGCTCGCGGAAGTCGAAAAGGACGGCCTGTTCAGCACGATCGAGCAGGGCAAGTTCGGCGGCGTCAAGAGACCGATGGACGGCGGCAAGGGACTGGACGGCGTCTGCAACAAAGACGAGCAGTACTTCAACCCGTTTATCCCGCTCATGCTTGAGAAAGCGGAATTCTAGGAGGTGTGAATATGGCAGAAGAAATGAAAGCGACCGCTACCACGCAGGTTGATCTTACCAAAGTAAAGCCGTACGGCGATACGCTGAACGACGGCATGATGGAGACCATGTTCACCTTACCGGTCCCTTACGGCGAAGAGGCGAGCGAGGCGGCCAGACAGCTGGCCAAGAAGATGGGTCTCGACGAGCCGAACGTGACTTACTCCCACGACATGGGCAACGGCTACACGTTCTTCGTCCTCTACGGCAAGTGCCAGCACACCGTCGACTATACCAAGATCCACGTCATCAAGGTCGATGTGGAGGTCATGGACAGAGTCGAGTGCGGCGAATACATCGCTGAGAACATCGGCAGAGACGTGGTCGTCGTCGGCGCTTCCACCGGTTCCGACGCCCACACCGTCGGCATCGACGCGATCATCAACATGAAGGGCTTCCACGGCCACTTCGGCCTGGAGCGTTTCAAGAACGTCGTCGCCTACAACCTGGGTTCCCAGGTGCCGAACGAGGAGCTCATCGCCAAGGCAAAGGAAGTCAACGCCGACGCGATCCTGGTCTCCCAGACCGTCACCCAGAAGAACATCCACATCATGAACCTGACCAACATGGTCGAGCTCATGGAGGCGGAAGGCCTCAGAGACAAGATGCTCCTCTGCTGCGGCGGCCCGCGTATCTCCCACGAGCTGGCTCAGGAGCTGGGCTATGATGCCGGTTTCGGACCGGGCTGCTATGCCGAGCACGTCATGAGCTATATCGCCACCGAGATCGTCAAGAGAGGCTGGCAGAAGAAGCCGGAGATCAAGTAAGACCGGATTATGGTACATTGTATACATGTACTGAAATAAATACATGAGCAACGGCCGGAATCGTTGGGTTTTCAACGGTTCCGGCTTTTGTTATTTAATTGACAAAAACATCCAAAGTGCTATAATAGCTATGGTGTATATTCGTCATTATCTAAGGAGGGACATTATGTTCAAAAAATTTACCAACGGATGCGTCCAGCTGGTCAACAGATGGCTGCCGGATCCATTTATCTTCTGCATCATCCTGACGATCATCGTATTCGTCGCTGCGATCCCGGCGACGGGTGCTCTGAGCCACGGCTTCGGCGGCATCCTGACCCTGGTCGAGAACGGCTGGATGGGCGGCGTCTGGAGCCTCCTGGCCTTCTCCATGCAGATGGCTTTGGTCCTGGTGCTGGGCAACGCGTTTGCCAGCGCTCCGATCATCAAGAAGTTCCTGCACTCCGTTGCCGGAACCTTCAAGAGCCCGACCGCTGCGATCATCGGCATCACCGCGATCTCCACGATCGCCTGCTGGATCAACTGGGGCTTCGGTCTGGTCGTCGGCGCTCTGCTCGCTAAGGAGATCGCCCGCCAGGTCAAGGGCGTGGACTACAGACTGCTGATGGCGGCCGCTTACTCCGGCTTCGTCGTCTGGCACGCCGGTTTCTCCGGTTCCATCCCGCTCCAGATCGCTTCCGGCTTCACCTTCCCGAACGGTGTTGAAGTCCCGGCTACCCCGATCGCGCAGACCATCTTCTCGCCATGGAACATCGCTATGTGCCTGGTCATCCTGGTCGGCCTGCCGTTCATCCTCGCGAAGGCTCATCCGTCTCCGGAAGAGACCATCTCCGTGGATCCGGCTCTGCTCGCTGATGAGGAGTTCGAGTTCAAGAAGCCTGAGACCCCGGCTGAGAAAATGGAGTACAACGTCGTCCTGTCCGGACTGATCGTTGTCGCCGGTCTCGTCGGCCTGGTGCTCTACTTCATGCACCACGGCGCTGACATCAACCTGAACATCGTTAACTTCATCTTCCTGATCCTGGGCATCGCGGCTCACAAGACCCCGATCGCTTACGTCAAGGCCATCGAGAGCGCTGCGAAGGGCGCTGCCGGCATCATCCTGCAGTTCCCGTTCTACGCCGGCATCATGGGTCTCATGACCTTCGCGTTCAAGGACGCTGACGGCGCTGTCATCAGCGGTTCCCTGGCTGGTGTGATCTCCGACTTCTTCGTCGCGATCTCCAACCGGATCACCTTCCCGATCTTCACCTTCCTCTCCGCCGGTGTCGTCAACTTCTTCGTACCTTCCGGCGGTGGACAGTGGACTGTCCAGGGCCCGATCATGATGCCTGCAGGCGAAGCGCTGGGCGTTTCCCCGGCTGTCACCGGTATGGCCATCGCCTGGGGCGATGCCTGGACCAACATGGTTCAGCCGTTCTGGGCTCTGCCGGCCCTCGGTATCGCGGGCCTCTCTGCGAGAGACATCATGGGCTACTGCATCCTGACCCTGATCTTCAGCGGCATCGTAGTCTGCGGCGGCTTCATCATCGTCGGCCTGCTGACTGCGTAAGGCGGGGCAGGGGATCTGATCACAGGCCTCTGATAAAAATCTGACAAAAAAGGCGGTTTTCCCTCGCAGAGCGTTGAACTCCGCCTTTTTCTGTGCTATAATCTACGGAGTTAGATTTTAAAGAAAGGTGATTTGAAAATGGCAATCAACAAAGTAATTACTGCTGACGAAGCGGTAGCCGGCGTTAAAGACGGTATGACCATTGCGATCGGTGGATTCCTTGGAACGGGTTCCCCAGAGATCCTGATGGATGCCCTCGTCAGAAAAGGCGTGAAGCACCTGACAGTCATCGGCAATGACGGCGGTCTCGCTGAGGGCCAGCCGGCTCTGTTCGGCGGCAAGACCTCCCGCGGCATCGGCAAGCTCCTTGACAATCACATGGTAGACCACATCATCGCGTCCCACCTGGGCGTCAACCCGAGACTGAACGAGCAGTTCGCTGAGGGCACCCTCACTTACACGCTGGTTCCGCAGGGCACCCTGGCTGAGAAGCTGAGAGCTGCGGCTTATGGCCTCGGCGGCGTCCTGACCCCGACCGGTCTTGGTACTCCGATGGAGACCGAGAAGGACGAGCTTGGCAGAGACAAGATCACCATGGTGATCGACGGCGTCAAGTATCTGCTGGAGAGACCTCTCCACGCTGACTACGCGCTCCTGAGAGCCTCTGTCTGCGACAGATTCGGCAACTTCATGAGCGCGAAGGCTACCAAGAACTTCAACTACCCGATGGCCGGCTGTGCTGACCACACCATCGTCGCCACCGAGAAGCTCGTCGAGATCGGCGAGTGCGATCCGGATTACTTCGACATCGCTGGCGTATTAGTTGAACACGTAGTGGAGGGTGAACCAAAATGGCAGATATAAAAGCAAGAATCGCTAAGAGAGTAGCGAAGGAATTGCACAACGGAGACGTTGTGAACCTCGGTATCGGTCTTCCGACCATGGTACCGCAGTTTATCCCTGAGGATGTTATCGTAACGCTGCATTCCGAGAACGGCTTCACCGGCCTCGACGCCACCGTACAGAATGCTGAGGACGTCGACGTCGACATCATCGATTCCGGCGGGACCTATGTTCAGGTCCTTCCTAGAGTCAAGTACTTCGACACCGCTACCAGCTTTGGCATCATCAGAGGCGGCCATCTGGACGCTACCGTCCTGGGCGCTATGCAGGTCGCTGAGAACGGCGATCTGGCCAACTGGATCATCCCGGGCAAGAAGGTCGCCGGCATGGGCGGCGCTATGGACCTCGTGGTCGGCGCCAAGAAGGTCATCATCGCTATGACCCACACCCAGAAGGGCAACCACAAGATCCTTGAGAAGTGCACCCTCCCGCTGACCGCTGAGAAGTGCGTCGACATGATCATCACCGAGATGGGCGTCATGGAAGTCAGACCGGAAGGTCTGGTCGTGACCGAACTCCACCCGGATTACACCAAGGAAGACATCCAGGCAGCTACCGGCTGCAAGCTGATCTTCGCGGATGACCTGAAGGCCATGGAAGAGGAGTAAGCCAATCGCTTATAGGCCGGCGCGGCAACGCGCCGGCTTTTCTCATTGTATCAGACATCTTTGGAGAGACTATGCATTCAGATCGTAAATGGTTCAGATCCTTTTTGATCGTCGCGGCTGTCGCGGCTTTTTTAATGATGCCGTCGGCCGTCCATGCGGACTCAGACGTCCCGGAGGAAGGATCTGCTGTCATAGATGAGGAAGGGGAGATCCTCGCGGCGGAGGGGGAATCGCTGCCGGAGGCGGGGACTGCCGGATCGGCTGAGGAGCCGACCGGGGAGCCGGATGGAGAGGCGGCTGAAGAACCGGCCCCGGGGCCGATCGAAGGATCGGTGGAGGAACCGGGCACCAAGCTGATCGAGAAACCGGCCGTGGAGCCGGCAGAGGACCCTGCGGAGGATCCGGTCATCGAACCGACCGATGAGCCGGTGACAGAACCGGTCGTGGATCCAACTGAGGAGCCGGCGACAGAACCGG
>CADCOV010000071.1 GCA_902803185.1 uncultured Eubacteriales bacterium | reverse complement strand
GTTTGCCCATGGGCAAAGGCTGCTTAAGGCTCTTTGCCCAACGGAAATGAGCCCCAGAGGCCCTTCAGAAGCCCCAACTCACTGGGCAATGCCGTCTCATGTCCGTCTGCCCATGGGCAAAGGCTGCTTAAGGCTCTTTGCCCAACGGAAATGAGCACCAAAGGCCCTTCAGAGGGTCCATCTTACTGGGCATTGCCATCTTCTGACGGTTTGCCCATGGGCAAACGCCGCTCTGGCCGCTTTGCCCATGGAAGACGGGCTCCCGCCAGTGACATCAGCCCGGCGATCCCAACACGAAAGTCCGCAAGCGAGTGCCCGAACAGGCCCGGGGCTTTGATGCCATAGCGGATCATTTATGTTATACTATACAAAAAGGTGGCAGCGGGCGGCCACCAGGCAGTCCCGCCGGCAGAAGACAACATATGAGGTGATCCTATGAAATCAAAAGCATGCCGAGAGAAGAAGACAGGCCGTCATCCGGCGATCAGGGGCATACTGGCGTTGGCCGTAGCCTTTGTTTTGACAGCCGGCAGCTTCAGCGGCGCCGTTTGGGCGGCCGGAAGCGACGGGTACTATTTTGGGACATGTGTGGAGCAGTCCACCTTCAATAAGGAGAGCGCCGAGCTCAAGGACAGCTACTATTTTTCGGACAGCTGGTTCGATGAGGATGCGGCGGTGGCGAACGACAGCCTCGCGCTGGTGTCCATGCAGCTGACCGCTGCGGCAGCGGCGAGCGCAGGTGGAGGAGGTTTCCTTGAGGACCTCGGATTCAGCGGCGTCACCTATGCAGGTGCGGCCGTGACGGATCCGGAGACCTGCAACTATACCTGCGGCACGAAGACCCTGGACGGCGGGCGCACCCTCGTTGCTGTCGTGATCGAAAGCTACAGCGAGGACACCGCGGTGAAGGTGCAGGGATGGCGGCAGAACTTCACGGTGAACGGCGGGGACAGTGCGTCCGGAGAGCATTTCGCCTTCGCCCGGGCTGCGGACAAGGTGATCGACGACATCAAAGCCCTCGGAGATGAGAATGCGGTCTTCTGGGTCATGGGACAAAGCCGCGGCGGCGCTTTGACCAACCTGATCGCCAAAAGGCTCGGCGACAGCCGCAGGACCGTGTACGCCTATACCTTCGAATCGCCTGCGACGGTGGATGAGGCCGCCGTGGCGGGAGACTATGGATATATCCACAATTATCTCTGCCGGGACGACATCGTGACGAAGATCCCGATGTGGGGCATGACCCGCTACGGCAAGGTCTACGAACTGAAGACGGAGGAGACCGATCAAAACATCCAGGAGGAGCTCACCCGGCTCGGCAGTGAGGCCGTTTCGGACTATGTGCCGGATTCGGAAGAGACGGAACTCAGGATCGTGGATTACCTTGCAGGCAGAGTGCCGACCAGAGAGGAGTACTCCGGAGAAAACGCGGACAGTTTTACCTACGAGGGCGAGGAGGTCGCGCTCACCTATTCCTACCAGGAAGCCCTGACCAACCTGATCGGCGCGATCATGGGCGGCGGACTGACGGGTCTGGCCGATTATGTGATGGAAAACGTCACGGAGGCGTGGCCTGCCATCGAGCACCTGGTGGAAGCGGTGAAGCTGGACGGTACGGAGGACGCGCTGCCGCACTATTACGGGGCGGCAAAGGGGCTGCGTGCCTTCCTGACAGGCGCCTCCGGCGGGCAGCTCGACCTTTCGGAGTCGGATCTTTATGCGGTCCTCAAGCTGGTCGGGCCTTTCGTTGTAGACAAAGAGTACGAACTGACCGGTGATCCGGCAGGGGATGCGCTGGGGATCCTCAGCCCGGGCATTTACGTGGGCGTTGGGGCCGGCGGCATGACCTACTCGCATCACTTTGATACGCTGATCGCCCGCCTCAAGGCCCTGGCACCGGCGCCGGAAATGGAGGATGCGGACATCGAGATCTCCGCACCGGAAGCAGGCGATGCCCTGGACAAGGCGCCGGCGGAGGTGAAGGCATTCTTCGGCGGCAGTGAATACATCGACGCGAAGGGCGATCCATGGGTCGTCACAGAGGCCGCGTGGGATACGGAGGATGCGGCGCTCCAGGATGACAGCGTCTACTATCTGGATGTGACCCTCGAGACCGCAGGGCACACCATTCCGGAGGATCTGCAGCTGACCCTGAACGGGGCGAAGCCTTTCAAGGGGCCGGAGGTCTCCTATGAAGAGGGGATGGCCGTGATCCGCGTGACCTATGAGATCCAGATCGGAGATGCCCCGGAGGTGGAAGTGGCCTTTGTCACGTACGGCAAAGCGGAGACGCCGGAGCCGATGATGGTCAAAAAAGGCGCTTCGCTGTTCGCGGAGGAACCGCCTGAGATCCCTGAGCTGGTCGAAGCCGACGGCGTCAAGTACAAGCTGAAGGGCTGGTACGACAGGAACGACGGGAACGGCACGGCCTGGGAGGACGTCAAGGCGACCGGGGATGTGACCATGTACGCGAAGTGGCTGCTCTACGTCGACCACATCGATGTGGCCTTTGCTGTGCCGTCCTTCGGGGAAAGGATCCCGGAGGCCACGGTCGCCGAGGATGCGCCGTACCGCATTGCCTATCAATACGTCTCTGGCCCGGATTACGAGAGTACGGAAAAGGCGTCCATGACGGGCCAGTATGACCTGACGGTCGGCATCGAGCTCAAGGACACGGTTAACAGCGTGTTCGCCACGGAACTGAATGAGTGGGACGACGAGGTCTTTGTGGGGACGGCCACGATCAACGGCACGGAAGTCGAAGAATCGGAGGATGAAGAGGGACCGCATTACGGGCTGGACTGCGGATACTACGGGGACGAGGGCATCGTGGCACTGTACTACTACTTCCCGGTGACCGAAGAGGAGCCGGAAGAGGCGGCCTATACGGTCGTGAAGGGCGGCGGACAGACCTGGACAAAAGGCTCGGCCGGGGGCGCAGAGTTCATCATCAAACGTTCCGCGGAAGACGAGGAGACCTTCGGCCTCTTCAAAGCCCTCGAGATCGACGGCAAAGCGGTCTCCGAGGACGCGTACACCAAAGCAAAGGGCAGCCTGGTCCTGGGCCTCAAGGCCTCCTATCTGGAGACCCTTGCAGCAGGCGAGCACACCCTGACCGCCCGGTTCGAGGACGGCAGCGCGGAGGCGGCCTTCACCATCGCAGAGGCAAAGGCGCCGGCGGATGACGGGGACAAGCCGGTGACGCCGGACGACAAGTCGAAGGACGACGCCGTGCCGAAGGATGACAAGCCGGCGGACACCGGCGACCACAGCGGCCTGACCGCCTGGACGCTCCTCCTGGCAGCGTCCGTGCTGGCGCTGTCCGGACTCGGCATTGCGAGAGCGGTAAGGCGCCGGAGATAAAGTGTTTCAAGGCATACGAAAGCCGATCCTTTGCGGATCGGCTTTTTTCACGGTTCGATATCGTTTGTTTCACTCTCCCAGCACCTGCTTCTGGAATTCCCGCACCACCCGCTCGTAGCGTTCCTGGTCCACCAGGTAGCTCAGGCCGTGGCCGGCGCCCGGGAAGAGCTCCAGCCGGATGTGGTCCGGGGCTGCGGCATAGAGTTCCTTGCTCATGGTGCATGGAACGAACCGGTCCTCTTCCCCGTGGATCAGGAGGATCGGGAGCTTCGTCTTCGTCACGGCCTCGAGCGGGGAGGCGGCGGTGAGGTCAAAGCCGCCGAAGAGACGGGCGGCGAGAGCGGTGACCCGGTAGGAGAGTTCCGTCGGCCGCCTCTTGCCGCCGACGACCTTGCGGATGATCGCCTCCGGCGAGGTGTACGGGCAGTCCGCGATGATGCCTTTGATCTCCGGCGGGAGCGGGAGGCCGGCGGCCATCAGGACGGTGGAGGCACCCATGGAGATGCCGACGAGGAGGATCTTCGTGCCCCGGCCGAAGCGACCTAAGGCGTAGTGGATCCAGTCCAGGCAGTCGTAGCGCTCTTTGACGCCGAAGGTGATGGTGCTCCCTTCGCTTTCGCAGTGGGCCCGCTGTTCCACCATCAAAACGTTCTGCCCCGCCTTCAGCATGATCTGGATGCCGCCGCTGAAGTCCCGGCGCGGGGTGCCCCGGTAGCCGTGGAAGCAGATGTTGAGGGGCGCGCCGTCCCGGCTGTGGTAGTAGCGGGCGTGGAGCTGCAGGCCGTCCCGGCAGGTGATCCAGACCGACTCGTAAGGGATGGCCTGGGCGGCGTCGATCATCCCATGGATCCTGTCGCTGAGGGGATCCATCTGGGAGGTGTGGGCGACCGCGTGGTCGTCGTTCTGCCGGTTGTTCGGGGAGTGGAAGGCGTAGCGGTAGGTGGCGTAGAGGGTGCCGACGGAAGCTGCCGCAGGCGCGAGCAATGCTGTGGCGGCCGCGAGTTTGCGCATGGGGGATGTCTCCTTTGATGAAAAAAGCGGCTCCGGGCCTTCCCCGAAGCCGCATAGGGTGTCAGCTACATATGCTGCCGCAGGAAGCGGATCACGTTCCTGTGGGCGATGTCCAGGACCTCGTCCTCGCTGAAGCCGCAGGCCCTGAGTCCCTCGATGAATTTCGGGACGCCCAGCGGTCCCCACATCTCGGTGCCGTCGTCTTCCTTCTCGTAGTAGGCGCCGAAGTCGAAGCCGCAGGCCACATGCTCCACGCCCACCAGGTCCGCGATGTAGGCGGCGTGCTCGGCGAGCCGCTTGGCGGTGCGCTTCGCCGGGTCCTCGTCGATGAAGACGCAGCAGGCGTTCATGCCGATGAGGCCGCCCTTGGCGGCCAGGGCTTTGATCTGCTGGTTGGTCAGGTTCCGCTCCACGAAGCAGAGCTTCTTGGCGTTGGAGTGGGTGGCGATGATCGGCTGCTCAGAGGCGTCCAGGATGTCCCAGAAGGTGTGCTCGTTGGCGTGGGAGATGTCCACGATCATGTGCAGGCGGTTCATCTCCTTGATGACGGTCCTGCCCATCTCGGTCAGGCCCCTGCCCGGATCGCCGGAGTTGCCGGTGGCCAGGGCGTTCTCATCGTTCCAGCAAAGGGAACCGATGCGGTTTCCCATGTCGTACAGCCAGTCGATGGACTGGACCGGGTCCTTGCGGATGCCGCACATGCCCTCGATGGTCATGAGCAGCGTGGTGCACGGATCGTCCTCGCAGAGGTCCTCCTTCGTCAGGATCTGCTTGAGACCGGACTCCTCGATGTCCTGTCTGGCCATACGGACGGTCTCCTGCATGTAGTCCCAGTCTTCGTCGCCCTCGAAGAAGCTGGCCACGGCGGTCCAGCCCACGCCGCCCTTCTGCCAGTCCGGCAGCGAGACGTTCCTGAAATAGGCCTGCCGGCCCGGCTGCTTGTATTTTCTGAGTGTGAGCGCGAGATCCGCGTGAAGATCAAAGATATTTACCATGGTAGTTCCTCCCTTTCAGTTCGCTGCCTTCATCGTATCCCCGGCAGGCGGGATTGTCAAGGCTTGAGAGTGGCGGAAAAGGCCGGAGGATGATACAATAAAGGCAGCGCCGGCAGGCGCGAGAAGGAGAACGAGATGATCTACATCGGCTGTCACCTGTCGGTGACGAAGGGCTATGAGGCCATGGGAAAGACGATGCTGGCCTTCGGCGGCAGCACCTTCGCCTGGTTCACCCGGAATCCCCGGGGCGGGAAGACGAAGGACGTGGCGGCGGAAGACGCGGCGGCGCTGAACCATTTGCTGGCGGAGGAGGGCTTCGGCCCCCTGGTGGCCCACGGCAGCTACACCATGAACCTCTGCGCGGCGAATCC
>CADCOV010000070.1 GCA_902803185.1 uncultured Eubacteriales bacterium | reverse complement strand
TGGAAAAACGCGGGGCTCCGCTTCTACGGCCTGATCGACGCGCCGTTCGAGCTGAACACAGCGGCGGCCTATTTCGACGAGCTGTCCCTGGGCAGCGGGCCGCTGGATCCGCTGAACTACAAGGGCATCACCACCCCGCTGGGGGAGGAGGAGGTCACCGGCAGCTACACGGTCCGGGGCGGCCTGAGCAAGGGCGCCTTCTCCGTGCTGGGCATCCCGGCCGCCAGGGCAGACAAGGACGACGAGGACGACGATGACGATGATGACGGCGAGGACGAGGACGAGAAGGCCGCCGAGCCGATGACCGTGGGGGAGGCCCTCGCCAAGGGCAACTTCCGATTCAGCGGTTGGTACGATCCGGACCTGCTGTTCACCCTGGACAGGGAGCACCAGGACAGCTACTCCACCGAGGACCTGCAGGAGATCCTCTTCGAGATGCTGGATACCTTCGGCCCGCCGACCAAGGTCTATTATCTGCTGTTCAATGGCGACGACCAGCGGGAGGCTACCTTCCTCTGGAACCGGGAGACCTACGGGTTCACCCTGACCTTGAACGACTACTATTACGAGGACGAGGAGAAGCTGTCCCTGGTGGACTGCTCCTACTACGGACAGGAGGCCATCCGCCTGAAATACGAAGAGATGGAAGCCATCATAAACGGCTACGATGACTGATCATAGGCATCAAGGGTAAAGGACGGTAAAGAAAAATGGAAAGAGAATCATTCAAGTCGAGACTCGGATTTCTGCTGGTGAGCGCGGGCTGCGCCATCGGCATCGGCAACGTGTGGAAGTTCCCGTTCGTCACGGGACAGAACGGCGGCGGCGTGTTCGTGCTGTTCTACCTGCTGTTCCTGGTGATCATGGGCATCCCGGTGCTCACCATGGAGCTGGCGGTGGGCCGCGGCTCCCGCAGGAGCGCGATCGCGGGCTTCACGGCCCTGGAGAAGCCGGGCACCAAGTGGCACATCCACGGCTGGGTCTGCTTCTTCGGCTGCGCGCTTTTGATGATGTACTACACCACCGTCTCCGGATGGATGCTGGACTACTTCGTCAAGTTCCTGACCGGCCAGTTCACCGGCGTCGCCGATGGGCAGGTGGCGGACGTCTTCTCCGGCATGCTGGCGAACCCGGGAGAGATGATCCTCTTCATGGGACTCACCGTCGCCATCGGCTTCCTGGTCTGCGGCATCGGCGTGCAGAACGGCGTGGAGAAGATCTCCAAGTGGATGATGAGCGCGCTCCTGGTTTTGATCGTCGTGCTGGCGGTCCACTCCCTGACCCTGGACAAGGCGGCGGAGGGCGTCCACTTCTACCTGCTGCCTGACTTCGAAAGAGCGAAGGAGGCTGGCCTCGGCAAGGTCATCACCGCGGCGATGAACCAGAGCTTCTTCACCCTCTCCCTGGGCATCGGTTCCATGGAGATCTTCGGCAGCTACATGAGCAAAGACCACACCCTGGGCGGGGAAGCGGCGCGGATCGCCGTGCTGGACACCTTCGTCGCCCTGACGGCGGGCCTGATCATCTTCCCGGCCTGCTTCTCCTACGGCGTGGAGCCGAACGCCGGCCCGGCCCTGATCTTCATCACCCTGCCGCAGGTGTTCATGCACATGGCGGGCGGCCGCATCTGGGGCACCCTGTTCTTCGCCTTCATGACCTTCGCCAGCCTGTCCACGGTCGTCGCTGTGTTTGAGGAGCTGATGGGCACCGTGCTGGACAGCGGGAAGATCTCCCGGAAGAAGGCGGCCATCATCGGCGCCATCCTGCTGTTCGTCCTGAGCCTGCCGTGCGTGCTGGGCTACAACCACTGGAGCGGCCTGCACCTGATCGGCGGCAGAGACGTGCTGGACAGCGAGGACTTCATCGTCAGCAACCTGCTGCTGCCGCTGGGCTCCCTGGTGTTCGTGCTCTTCTGCTCCACTAAGTTCGGCTGGGGCTTCGACAAGTATATCGAGGAGACCAACACCGGCGCCGGCCTCAAGCTGCCGCACTGGCTGAAGTGGTATTTCATTTTGGGCCTGCCGATCCTGACCCTGGTCATCCTGGTGCAGGGCCTGTAGGAGTTTTTGATGAATGAGAAGATAGAGAAGTTCGGCGGGTTCCTGGGCCGGAAGGTGGAGAAACACCCCCGGGCCGTGGCGAAGACCCTGAGCGCGGTCTACCGCGGCATCGGCCTGCAGGCCCGCCGGTTTCCGAACAAAGACCTGCCCGCCTCCCGGGAGTTCGGCCAGGGCTACACGGCCCGGGTCCTCTCCGAGATGCTGGCCAGGCCGGAAGGGACCGCGGTGGTGAACATCTTCACCTCCTGCGAGATCTTCCACGCATTGGATATCCCCGTGCTGGCGCCGGAGGCGCTGGCCCTTTACATCACCAATACCGCCATCGAGCAGCCCTTCGTGCAGGCGGCCCAGGCCGCCGGCGCGTCGGAGAACCTCTGCTCCTTCCACCGCTGCCTGATGGGGCTGGCGGAGACCGGCGTGCTCAGATCCCCGATGCTGGTGACGAACACCACCCTGGCCTGCGACGCCAACCAGCTGACCTTCCGCCG
>CADCOV010000069.1 GCA_902803185.1 uncultured Eubacteriales bacterium | reverse complement strand
CAGGATCACCTTGATCCTCTTGTTCAGGGAATCCATCAGGAGGAAGCGCTTCTCCGGCGCCGCCGCAGCCAGCGGCACGCCCGGGAACCCGCCGCCGGTGCCCACGTCGATCACGGTCTCCGCAGCCTGGAATTCCGACAGTTCCGCGATCCTGAGGGAGTCCACGTAATGCTTGATCACGAACTCCTCCGGGTCCTTGATCGCGGTCAGGTTGATCTTCTCGTTCCAGGAGAGGATCCCCTTCATATACTGTTCGAGCTGCGCCGTCATGGTCTCGGTGGTCCCGATCCCGTAGCCGGCGAAGAGTTCTCCGATCGTCTTCATCTCTCAGCCCTCTTCTTCTTCTCCAACCAGATCACCAGCACGTTGATGTCCGCCGGGGACACGCCGGAGATCCGGGATGCCTGCCCCAGGGAGAGCGGCCGGATCCGGTCCAGCTTCTGGGCCGCCTCGATCCTTAAGCCCTCGATCCCGAGGTAGTCGATATCCTCTGAAAGCGTTCTGTTTTCAAGCTTTCTGAACTTCTCGACCTGGGCGATCTGCTTCTTGATATAGCCCTCGTACTTGATCTCCACCGCGATCTCCGCCCTGGCGTGGGGCGACAGTTCAGGCCTGTCCGGATCCACCTCCGCGAGGGCATCGTAGCTGAGCTCCGGCCGGCGGAGAAGCTCCGCCAGGGAGACCCGGTTCTGGACCGGGGCGCTCCCCTTCCTCTCCAGGAAGCCGTTGATCTCCTCCGGTGAGAAGGTAGTCTTCTCTAACCGCTCCCGCTCCGCTGCCACGGCCCGCTGCTTCTCCAGGGACCGCTCGTAGCGCTCTTTGGTGGCCAACCCAAGTGCAAAACTTTTTGCGGTAAGGCGGTCATCCGCGTTGTCCTGGCGCAGAAGGAGCCTGTATTCCGCTCTGCTGGTCATGATCCTGTAAGGCTCATTGGTACCTTTGGTCACGAGATCGTCGATGAGAACGCCAATATAAGCCTCGTTTCTTCCGAGAATGAACGGTTTTTCACCATTTATTGCCAAATGTGCGTTGATTCCCGCCATCAATCCCTGGGCGGCCGCCTCCTCGTAGCCGGAGCTGCCGTTGAACTGGCCGGCGCAGAAGATGCCTTTGACCGCCCGGCTCTCCAGGTTCGGCTTCAGCTCCAGCGGATCGATGCAGTCGTACTCGATGGCGTAGGCCGGCCGGGTGATGGTGATGTTCTCCAGTCCCGCGATGGTGTGGTAGAAATCCCGCTGCACGTCCTCCGGCAGGCTGGAGCTCATCCCCTGGATGTACATCTCCTCTGTGTCCAGTCCCTCCGGCTCGATGAAGAGCTGGTGCCGCTCCTTGTCGGCGAAGCGGTGGACTTTGTCCTCGATGGACGGGCAGTACCGCGGGCCGATCCCCTCGATCTGGCCGCCGAAGAGGGCCGACCGGTGGAAGTTCCTGCGGATGATATCGTGGGTCCGCTCGTTGGTGTAGGTGAGCCAGCAGGAGATCTGCTCCTTCTCCAGATGATCGTTCAGGAAGGAGAACGGGACGATCTCCTCGTCGCCCTTCTGCTCCGTCATCGCGGTATAGTCGAAGGTGGAGGCCAGGGCCCTCGCCGGGGTCCCGGTCTTGAACCGGCGCAGCTTGAAGCCGATCTTCTCCAGGCTCGCGGACAGCTCGTTGGCCGGCGCCAGGCCGTTCGGCCCGCTGGCGAAGGCGCTGTCACCGATGAAGACCTTGCCCTTCAGGAAGGTGCCGGTGGCGATGATGAGGGCTTTGCAGGTGTACACCGCATGGGTGCGGGTCATGACGCCCGTGACCCTGCCGTCCTCCGTCAGGACCTCCACCACCTCCGCCTGCTTCATGTCCAGAAGCGGCTCCTTCTCGATGGTCTTCTTCATCTCCTGATGGTAGAGGCGCTTGTCCGCCTGGGCACGCAAAGAGTGGACCGCCGGTCCCTTCGCCGTGTTCAGCATGCGGCTCTGGATGAAGGTCTTGTCGATGTTGATCCCCATCTCCCCGCCCAGGGCGTCGATCTCCCGGACCAGGTGGCCCTTGCCGGTGCCGCCGATCGACGGGTTGCAGGGCATCATGGCGATCGCTTCCAGATTGATCGAGAACATCAAAGTCCGGCTCCCCATGCGGGCGGCGGCCAATGCCGCCTCGCACCCCGCGTGTCCGGCGCCGATGACGATGATGTCGTAGTCTCCCATCAAATACGTATCCATCCGATATTCCTCATTTTCCAAGGCAGAAGCGGCTGAAGACCTCGTCGATCACGTCGCTCTGCACGGAATCTCCGGTGATGAAACCGAGGGCGCGGTAGACGTTCTCCACGTCGATGTCCACGATCTCGAGGGGTGCGCCGCTCTCCGCCGCGCGAACCGCATCTTCCAAAGAGGAAGCTGCCTCCTCCAGCATGGCTTTGTGCCGGACGCTCGTCACGATCCTGCTGTTCCTGCGGCTCCCGAGCTCTCCCTCCGCCAGGGCGAAGTCCCGGATCTTCTCCTCCACCCGGTCGACGGAGGCTCTGTCCAGCATGGAGGTCACGAGGTACGGCGCGCCGTCCGCGATCCGCTCCATCTCCTCCTCCGAAAGGGCAGGGCCCCGGTCGGTCTTATTGAACAAAACCAGCATTTTCCGCCGGTCCAGCCCCTCCAGGATCTCGGTCTGGGCCGGATCGGAGGCGGAGACATCCAGCATGGCGATGATGAGGTCCGCTTCCTCCATGCTCTTCCGGGAGCGGTCGATGCCGATCCTCTCCACCAGGTCGCCGGTCTCCCGGATGCCCGCGGTGTCGATCAGCCGGATCGGAACGCCCTTGAGATTGGCGAATTCCTCGATGGTGTCCCGGGTCGTGCCCGGGATCTCCGTCACGATGGCCCTCGATTCCCTGAGGAGCCGGTTCATCAAAGAGGATTTCCCCACGTTCGGCGCGCCGATGATGGCGACCGCAAGGCCCTCCTTCAGGATCCTGCCCGCCTCCGCGCCGGAGAGAAGATCTGTGATGTCATCTTTGACCGCCTTGAGTCTCGCGATCAGGTCCCGGTAGGTGACCTCCTCGATGTCCTCGTCCGGGTAGTCGATGTTGACGGCGAGGTCCACCAGGATGTCCGTGACCTTCTGCCTGAGGGCGCCGATCTCCTCGGAGAACCGTCCCCGCAGCTGGTCCAGGGCAGCGTCCGCCGCCTCCGTGGTCCTGGCGTCGATGAGGTCCATCACCGCCTCCGCCTGGGACAGGTCGATGCGGCCGTTCAGGAAGGCCCGTTTGGTGAACTCGCCCGGCTCCGCCAGCCTGGCGCCCTGCCTCAGGACCAGCTCCAGCGCCCGGGTCAGGGGCACTCTGCCGCCGTGGCAGTGGATCTCCACCACGTCTTCCTTCGTATAGGTCTTAGGCGCCGGCATATAGACCGCCAGCACCTCGTCGATCAGGGTCCCGTCCACCGGATCGCTGATGAAACCGTAGGTCATCATCCTCGGTTCCGGCAGCTTCTGTCCGCCGGCGGGCGCGCGAAAGACAGCCCCGAGGATCTCCGGGGCCTTCGGGCCGCTGAGGCGGATGATGCCGATGCCGCCTTCTCCCGCCGGGGTCGCGATCGCCGCGATCGTCTCCTCGCTGAAGGCGTTTGCAAAGACCTGTTCCATCGCTTACTTCTCCATAGACAAAGAGCTGCCGGCATGCGGCAGCTCCGAACAACTATTTCGTCAGTTCAATGATGACCCTTCTGTAAGGATCCTGACCCTCGCTCCGGGTGACCACGCGGTCATCCTTCTGGAGCGTGGCGTGGATGACCTTACGCTCGTAAGGGTTCATCGGCTCGAGTTTGAAGCTGCGTCTGGATCTGACGACCTTGTCCGCCAGTCTCATCGCCAGCTTCTCAAGAGATTTTTCTCTCTTGGCACGATACTCTTCCGCGTCCACGACGACTCTGATGTACTCGCCGTCGTCCTTGTTGACGACCAGGCTCGTGAGATACTGGATCGCGTCGAGGGTAGCGCCGCGCTTGCCGATCACGGTGCCGGTGTCCTTGCCCTCCAGCTCCATGAACAGGTCCTTGCCGTCGGTCTTGCCCTTGACGGTGATGGAAAGGCCCATCTCCGCAACGACGCCTTCCAGGAAGGCGATCGCCGGGTGATCCTGCGGCATATCGCTCAGCGCTGCCTTATCGATGATCGGCATGATCGGTTCGGATTCTCCGATGATCTTGTCGTAATCTCTCTTCTCAGGCTTGTTGTTCCTTCTGTCGTTTCTGCGTCCGCCGCTCTTTCTGTCGCTGCCGCGTCTGTCGCCGCGGTCCTCTCTTCTGCCACGGTTACGGCTGCGGTCGTCTCTTCTGCCACGGCCGCCTTCGCGCTCACGCTTCTCGCTCGGATCCTGCGGTTCCAGAGCCCGTCTCTTCTGGGCTTCCTCCGCCGCCTTGTCGAACTTCGCGTTGATCTCTTCCGCGGTCTTCTTCTGGACAGGGGCCGGCGCCTCGGCGGCTGCCGCCTCCTGAAGCGGTTTTTCTTTCGGTTTTCTCGTACCACGGACCAGCGCCAGCTTGGCACCGAATCCTAAAAATCCCTTTGAAGGCTGTTCTAATACTTCTATCTCTACTTCGTCGAGGGTCGCACCGAGATCCGCGAGCACCAGTTGGGTCGCGATTTCGATGCTGTCACCCCATTTTTCTGAAACGTCCATGTATTATCCTCCAAATGAGTGGGTCGCCGCTGCGGACTGCCGTCAGGCTGCAGCGGTCTTTTTCTTCTTCTTGGTCTTGGCTCCGTTCTCCTGGATCTCCTTCCTGAGCTTATTGAACCTCAGGTTGAAGAAGATCTGCGTGAACTGGCTGATGAACCAGTAGACGGCCAGGCCGGCCGGATAGGATCTGGCGAGCCAGACGATCATCAGCGGGAAGACGTACTTCATCATGTTGGTGCTGAGGCCGCCCGCCTGCGCTCCCGCGTTCATGCTGTTCTGCATGGAGAAGGAGAGGAAGGTGGCGATGCCGGACAGGATCGGCAGGATCCAGAGATCCGGCTGGCTCATGTCCTTGATCCACAGGAAGGATTCATGGACAGCAAAGACCATGCTTTCGTCGCTGATGTACCGGAGTGGATATCTGAGCAGGATGAACAGACCGGAGATGACGATCATCTGGATGATCATCGGCAGGCATCCGGCGGTCGGGTTGAAGCCCTCCTCCTGATACAGCTCCTGCATCTTCTCGTTCATCGTTTCTCTGTCATTGGCATACTTCTGCTGGATGTCCTTGACCTTTCCCTGCATGTTGGCCATGCCCGCGGTGGAGAGGATCTGCTTCTTGAAGAGCGGATACATCGCCACACGGATGATGACGGAAAGGATGATGATCGCAGCCCAATAGTGGCCGGTGATGTTATAAAAGAATGACAGCAGATATCCAAATGGTTGTGCTAATAGGGACCACATTGAAATCCTCCGTGATTCTGAGTGTCAGGGCACCGGATCGTAGCCGCCCGGGTGCCACGGATGACATCTCAAAATTCGTTTAATGCCTAGATAGCTGCCCTTGATCGGACCGTATTTCTGAAGCGCTTCGATGAAATAGGCCGAACAGGTCGGTGTGTAACGGCATACGCCGGGTGTCAAAGGCGAAATAAAGACCTGATAGAATCTGATCAGTTTGATCATGATGAAACTGACAAACTTACCGATGTACCTCATCTTTTCTGATCACCCCGGTCCTCTTGAGCGCCGAACGGAGGGAACGGGTCACCTCCTGGCACTTCCTGCCGTTGATGGTATTTCTGGCTATGATCACGAGATCGTAGCCGGTGCCGCACTGCTCGGCGAGGGTCCTGTACGCCTCGCGCATCAGCCTTCTGGCCCGGTTGCGGCACACGCTGTTCCCCACCTTCTTGCTGGCGAGGAAGGCTGTTCTGTTGTAAGGCAGACTGTTCTTCCTGTAGAAGAGTACCACGTATCTGTCACCGACGGACTTACCTTTATTATAAAGGGAGTCGAAGTCGGTTTTTTTTCTCAATACATTCGGCCTTAACATCAAAACACACTAAGCGGTCAGGCTCTTTCTGCCCTTCGCTCTTCTTCTCTTGAGAACGTTTCTGCCATTCTTGGTGGCCATTCTCTTTCTGAAGCCGTGCTCCTTCATTCTCTGCCGGTTCTTCGGCTGAAATGTCTGTTTCATTGCGATTTACCTCCTCTTTGTAAATTTCTTCTGTGCCTTCTAAATTCCAAGGGCACACACTCTTTTATTCTATATTGAGGCCGCAAAAGTGTCAATAGCAAAATACCTGTTGAAAACTTTGATAAAATTATCCACACCCTGTGGATAAGCCGTGGTATAAAGTATTTTTCAACTTTCTTCTTTTCCTCTTGTCTTAGGATAACTTATTGATTACAATGATTCTTGTACGATATAAGGAGCCCATTTGATGAACAACACAGAACTTTGGAGCAAGGTGATGGAGGATCTTCAGCCCCAGCTGACGTCCGCCTCCTTCAAGACCTTTTTTAAGACCATCGTCGTGCGGGAGATCAACGACAACCCGCCGATCGCCTATCTGGAGACGCCGAAGGATTTCTACACGAACATCCTGAAGCGTTATCTTCACATGATCGAAGGCAGTTTCCAGAAGGTGACGGGTCTCAATTACAGGGTCGTCATCAAGAGCAGCAGCGAATACAGCGAGTCGAACCGCGTCTTCAAGGATAAGGATCGTCCTTCCAATGTCTT
>CADCOV010000068.1 GCA_902803185.1 uncultured Eubacteriales bacterium | reverse complement strand
CGGCGGCGGCAACGTCGCGATGGACGCGACCCGCACCTGCCTGAGGCTCGGCGCCGAGCAGGTGACCTGCGTCTACCGCCGCCGCATTGAGGACATGACCGCCCTCGAGGAGGAGATCCGGGAGGCCCAGGCCGAGGGCGGCAACATCCGCACTTTGCTGGCGCCGGATCACGTGGAGACCGATAAGAAGGGCCAGGTCAAGGCCCTGTGGGTCCAACCGCAGATGATCAGCCTCATCGGCAAGGACGGCCGTCCGTCCGTCAAGAAGGCGGATCAGGAGGCGTTCCCGATCCCTTGCGATTATCTGGTCGTCGCCATCGGCCAGTCCATCCACGCCCAGCCGTTCCTGGAGAGCGGCATGAAGGTCACCAAGCGCGGTGTCATCGAAGCGGAGAGCTCCAGCTTTGTCACCGGCTCCGGCAACGTCTTTGCCGGCGGCGACGCGGTCTCCGGACCGGCCACCGTGGTCAGGGCCGTCGCGGCGGGCAAGGTCGCGGCCAACAACATCGACTACTTCCTGGGATATGACCATCAGGTCTCCGTGGACGTGGAGGTCCCGGAACCGCCGATGACCAGCTTCCCGCCTTGCGGCAGAGCGAACCTCACCAGCAAGGAGATCGACGACATCAAGGGCAACTTCGACCTGGTGAGCATCGGCATGACCCAGCAGCAGGTCGAACAGGAATGCGCCCGCTGCCTGCGCTGTGACCACTTCGGCTTCGGCAGCTTCAGAGGAGGGAGGGTCGTAGAATGGTAAACCTGACGATCAACGGCAAACACATCACCGTCAGAGAGGGAACGACGATCATGGCGGCGGCGGAAGGCGCCGGCATCTCCATCCCGCATCTCTGTTTCCTGAAGGGCATCAACGAGATCGGCGCCTGCCGCATGTGCAGCGTCGAGGTGGAGGGAGAGGACTCCCTGGTACCGTCCTGCAACACCACCGTCCGGGAGGGCATGGTGGTCCACACCAACACCCCGCTGGTGGAGCAGGCCTGCCGCACCAACCTGATGCTGATCATGAGCCAGCACGACGGCAACTGCTACGTCTGCGAGCGCAGCGGCAACTGCCAGCTCCAGAAGCTGGCCAACGATTTCGACCTCTACGAGTCCCCGTTCATCCACGAGCTCCCGAGCGAGAAGGAGTGCGAGTGGGATCAGGACTTCCCGCTGATCCGGGATACGGCCAAGTGCATCAAGTGCATGCGCTGCATCCAGATCTGCGACAAGATCCAGGGCATCGGCATCTGGGATCTGATCTCCACGGGAAGCCGGGCCCACATCAACGTCTCCGGCAACCGCCCGATCTCCGCGACGGACTGCGCGGTCTGCGGCCAGTGCATCACCCACTGCCCGGTCGGCGCCCTGAGAGAGCGCAAGGACGCGGCCAAGGTGAAGGAAGCCATCGCGGATCCGAACCTCGTCACCGTGGTCCAGATCGCGCCGGCGGTCCGCACCGCCTGGGGCGAGGCCTTCGGCCTGAAGCCGGAGGAGGCGACGGTCAACCAGATGGCCGGCGCCCTCAAGCAGATGGGCTTCGACTACGTCTTCGACACCAGTTTCACCGCTGACCTCACCATCATGGAGGAGGGCAGCGAGTTCCTGGAGCGCCTCAAGAAGGGCGACCTGGACAAGTATCCGATGTTCACCAGCTGCTGCCCGGCCTGGGTGCGCTTCCTGAAGAGCCACTATCCGGAGCTGGTCCCGCAGCTTTCCTCCGCCAAGAGCCCGCAGCAGATGTTCGGCGCGGTCATCAAGACCTACTTCGCCGAGAAGATCGGCGTGCCGGCGGACAAGATCGTCAGCGTCTCCATCATGCCGTGCGTGGCCAAGAAGGCGGAGTGCGACCTGCCGACCATGAACGACTCCGGCGCCAAGGACGTGGACTACGTCCTGACCACCAGGGAGCTGGTCCGCATGCTCAGAGTCAGCAACCTGTCTCCGGACAAGGTGGAGGAGCAGCCGTTCGACCGCATCATGGGCAACTACACCGGTGCGGGCGTCATCTTCGGCACCACCGGCGGCGTCATGGAAGCGGCCCTCCGTTCCGCGGCCTACCTGGTCACCGGCAAAAACCCATCCGTCGGCGCCTTCGGCTTCGTGGACGCGAAGAGGGCCTTCGACACCCCGTGGCAGGAGGCCACCTTCAAGCTGGGCAAGACCAAGCTCAGGATCGCCGTCGCCAGCGGACTCCACAATGCGGATCTCCTCTGCCAGGCGTTGGTCAGAGGCCAGGTCAAGTACGACTTCGTCGAGATCATGGCCTGCCCGACGGGCTGTGCCGGCGGCGGCGGACAGCCGATCCACATCGACGACGTCGAGCGCGGCGCGACCCGCGGCCAGTGGCTCCACGAGCTGGACGAGAACATGCCGCTCCGCTTCAGCCACGAGAACCCGGACGTCCAGAAGCTGTACGAGGACAAGCTGGGCGCACCGCTTTCCGAGCTCTCCGAGCACCTGCTCCACACCGACCACTTCGGCTGGAAGATGCCGGGCGAAGCCTAAACGCAAGACAAAAAATAAGCCACAACAAAACGGCTGTCCCGGAAGGGGCAGCCGTTTTCCGTGCTGCGGGTTTTGATCAGGTCGCGTTCCCGGCGAACTGGGTCATGTAGAGTTTGTAGTAGCTGCCCTTCTTCTCCAGCAGCTCCTCGTGGGTGCCGGTCTCGATGATGGCGCCCTGGTCCATGACGACGATCTGATCCGCGTCCCGGATCGTGGAGAGCCGGTGGGCGATGATCAGGCTGGTGCGGTCCTTCATCAGGCGCACCATGGCGTTCTGGATCTGCTGCTCGGTGCGGGTATCCACGCTGGAGGTGGCCTCGTCCAGGATCAGGATCTTCGGGTAGGACAGGAAGGCCCGGCCGATGGTCAGGAGCTGGCGCTGGCCGGCGGAGAGGTTCGCACCGGCGGAGAGGAGCAGCTGGACCCGGAACTGGGTGTTTACCAGGTTCTGATTGGCTTTTGCGAACCGGGCCTCCTCCGCCTCCTCCTGGACGAAGGCCTTGACCACCCGCACGCCGGCCACGTTCTCCTGCATGACGGCGTTCAGCCTGTCCAGGCTGTTCTGGAGCAAAAGGAACAGCGGGTTGGTCTTCCACACCACGAAGGCGATGTGGAGGATGATCAGCGGAAAGGTGATGGCCAGGATCACGCCGAAGGACAGGTCCATGGACAGCAGGGCAGCGGTGCCGCCCACGAAGAACATCAGGCAGCGCACGAAGCCCCGGACCATCTGCATGACCAGGGTCTGCACCTGGGTGACGTCGTTGGTGATCCGGGTGATCAGGGAGCCGGTGGAGAAGTCGTCGGTCTGTTCGAAGGAGAAGTGCATGATCCGGCGGAAGGCGGCCTTGCGCAGGGCGTTGCCGTAGTTCTGGCCGCAGAGATTGCTGAAGACGCCGGAGAGGACACCGCAGGCACCGCCGGCCAGGACGATGAAGATCATGCGGATGCCGGTGGAGATCACCAGGTCCAGGTCAGACACGCCGCCGTTGCCGATGCCCAGGATGCCCTGGTCGACGATGGTCTCCATCAGCCGGGGCTGCAGCAGGTCGATGGACACCTCGCCCACCATGAAGATGGAGGCGAGGGCGGCAAGGAACCAGTATTTTCGGAAGTAGTGAAGCAGGGTTTTCATAGAGTGGATTTCCTTTCAATCTGCCACATATTGTATCAGAAAATCTGCGGCCGCGCCAAAGCAATTGCAATCCACCCGCCGATGAAGTAAAGTGATAGGTAGAAGAAGACGCGAAGGGGGGACCGCCCATGGCGAAGAAGAACGATGTGGAAGTGACCGTCCAGAAGACGGAGAAGGTGGAGAACGCTAAGACCCGCAAACAGCAGGAGGAGGCGGCCGCCATCAAAAAACGCAAAGAAGAGGCCGACGCCGCCGCGGAGGCGGAGCGGGAGGAGACCGCCCGCAAGCGGGCCGAGCTGGAGGCGGAGAAGCGCCGTTTCGAGGAGCAGAAGAAGGCTGAGGAGAAGGCCAGGGAAGAAGAGGCGAAGAAGAAAGCCAAGCAGACGGAGGCCATGGTCGCCGCCGGCGCCGCCCTGGCGGGCGGCGCCCTGAAGAAGGGCGGCAGCTTTGGCAAGGGGCTGATCATCGGGCTTTTGATCGGCGCCATCGCGTCCTTCGCGATCACCAGGATCCTGTTCGCCCAGCCGCCGGCCCCGGAGGTCCATTACAGCACGCCGGAGGACCTGGAGGAGCCCGCCGGGCCGGGCTATACGGCCCTGGATTTCCAGAACGCGGTGCTGGGGGAGGCCAGCGAGCATCAGGAGCTGGTCGTCATGGAGCAGCCGGTGCAGATGACCACCACGGTCACCAAGTCGGGCCTGGGAAACCTCTCCGTGTTCCGCAAGACGAAGACGATCACCTATTACGGCACCGGCGTCTTCACCGTGGACCTCAAGGACCTGGACAAAGACCACATCCTGGTGGATGAGAAGAAGCAGACGGTGACCCTCAAGGTGCCGAAGCCGACGCTCCAGTACCTGGAGCCGGACTATGAGAAGACGGAGTTCGAGGACACGGACAAGGGACTGCTGGCCTGGGGCGATCTGGCCCTCACCGCCGAGCAGCAGAACGAGATCGAAAAGTCCATCGACGCCCAGATGAGGGAGTTTTTGAGCCAGGCGGAGGTCCAGGCCCAGGCGGAGGAGTTCGCCCGGATGAAGGTCTGGGATACCTTCCAGCCGCTGGTGACCGCCGTGTCGCCGGAGTACAAGGTCGACGTGGAACTGGAATGAGACAGAAAGGAGCACCATCATGGCAGCGAAGAAAGTCGGAACACTGATCAGAGAAGCCAGACTGGAAGCGGGCTACACCCAGGAGCAGCTGGCCCGCAAGGTGAAGGGCCTCACCGCGAACGACATCAGCAAGGCGGAGCGGGGCGAGAAGGACCTGACGAAGGAGCAGCTGAAGAAGATCGCCCTGGCGACCGGTGTCACCCAGTCCTCCCTGCTGAACGCGCCGAAGGGCGGCTCGTCCTCCTCTTCGAGCAAGAAGAAGACGACCACGTCGAGCGCATCCAAGAAGAAGACCACTTCTTCCACCGGCACCTCCATGAAGGTCACCGCCACGGAGCGGAAGCTGGTGGAGCTCTACCGGGAGGCGGACAGCGACCGCAAGAAGATGGCGATGAACGTGCTGAAGGGCGAGAGCAACACCTTCGACGGGTTCCTGGGGAATCTGATTGACGGCGCGCTGGACGCACTCAGGAAATAGGAGAGGAAATGACAAGGGAGTATTTTGAGACGCAGGTGGCGGGCTTTGCCCAGCTCAAGCGGTTCTGCGACGAGCAGGGCCTGGAGGAGTGCGACGACATCGTCACTGCGGAGCAGATGGACGCGGCTTTGAACCGGGCCATCACCTATTGCTGGCTGAACTGGCGGGAGCTCAGGGACGCCCTGGGCGCCATCGAGGAGGGCGCCGCCTGGTACCGGAAGGAGGACGATTTTGACTATCGTCCGGTGGAGGCGGGCGAGTTCGAGCGCCGCAAGGCAGCGGTGCGCGAGGCGGCGGACGCCAGGGATCTCTGGGACCGGGTGAAGGCGGAGCCGCAGTACGCGGACCCGGAGGAGACGCAGGAGATCTGGGAGTCGGAAGAGGACTTTTTCATCAAAGCCTTCAAGATGTGAGGACAAAGGTGGCGAGGATCGATTTCAAAAAAGCAAATGAGAAGGTCACCACGCTGAAGGAGATGGACGGCCTTCTCATCCATATTTTTGCGGACAAAGAGAACCAGGAGGAGGCCATCCGCCGGGCCCTCGGCGCCCTGCGGGACCGCCACGCCGCCGAGAAGCTCCGGGAGGTCTCCGTGGAGGAGCTCCGGAAGTCCAAAGCGGGCATCCGTGTCGCGGCCCTGCAGGAGGCGGGCTATCATGACCTCCGGGCCCTGGCGCTGGCCAAGGACTGGGAGCTCAGGACGGTGGACGGCATCGGCGAGGGACAGGTCGCCGCGATCCGGGGCATCCTGAAGGAGTTCCTGGCCCGGCTGACGGAGCACCAGACGGTGCGCCTGTTCGCGGAGGAAGGGGACGCGGGGCTGGCCCAAGAGGAGAACGACGCCCTGCTCCGGGCCATCGCGGCCTACCGGATGGGAGAGACCGTCCGGGCGGACGGCGCGGCGCTCAGGGAGGGCTTCCACGGGTTCGTGATGGACGTGACCGAACGGGCGGTGGCCCTGCGGCCGGCCCGCTGGTTTTTCTCCCTGCCCAGGACAAAGGAAGCCACGGTACAGGCCCTGTCGGAGATCGACGATTTCTTCCGGGACCCGGTCTGCGACCGGGTGCAGCACCTGATCGACCGCTATGACGCGGCCATGCGGGTGGACGCGGCGGCGGCCCGGGAGGATTTCCGGCGGAGTGGTGCGGACTATTACGCTTTGATCGAGACGCTGGACGGCGCCCGGGAGGAGCGGCCGCTGGTCTACGACAGCATCCCTCAGGAGCTGGCGGCGGCTGTGGACGCGCTGCCCCTGGACCTCAGCCTGTTCCGGGGGAACCTCAGGGCCTACCAGGCCTTCGGCGCGAAATACATCCTGCACCAGGGCCGGGCGCTCCTCGGCGACGAGATGGGGCTGGGCAAGACCGTACAGGCCATCGCCGCCATGGCGGCCGTTGCGGCTGCAGCGCCGGGGGCGCACTTCCTCGTGGTCTGCCCGGCCAGCGTGCTGGTCAACTGGTGCCGGGAGATCCGCAAGTTCAGCGGCCTCACCGACCACCTGCTCCACGGCAGCGGCATGTTCGACGCCATGGCCCGCTGGCAGGCGGAGGGCGGCGTCGCCGTCACCAACTACGAATCCATGGGCAAGATCGCCGGCAGCATCAACGACCGGATGCGGCTTGCGATGCTGGTGATCGACGAGGCCCACTACATCAAGAATCCGGACGCCAAGCGGACGAAGTACATCCATCTGCTGGAGGACGAGTCGGACCGCATCCTCCTGATGACCGGCACGCCTCTGGAGAACCGGGTGGAGGAGATGTGCGCTTTGATCGACTTCCTGAGGCCGGAGCTGGCGCAGCAGGCCCGGGAGCTGGCCTATATGAGCCGGGTACCGGAATTCCGGGAAATGCTGGCGCCGGTCTACCTCAGGCGCCTCAGGGAACAGGTCCTGGAGGAGCTGCCGCCGATCGAGGAGATCCGGGAGTGGTGTGCCATGACGACGGCAGACCGGGAAGCCTACGGAGCGGAGGTCCGGGCGCGGAACTTCACCGCCGTGCGGAGGGTCAGTTTCCTGCAGAAGACGCTGACCGCCTCCTCCAAGGGACTCAGGCTCCTGGAACTGGTGGAGAACGCCGCGGAGGAGAACCGCAAGGTGGTCGTCTACTCCTTCTTCCTGGAGACCGTGGGCAAGGTGGCGACGCTCCTGGGAGAGCGCTGTGCAGGCGTCATCACGGGCAGCACGGAACCGGCCCTTCGCCAGCGGGAGATCGACCGGTTCACCGAAGCGCCGGGCGGCAGCGTGCTGGTCTGCCAGATCCAGGCGGGCGGCACCGGCCTCAACATCCAGACCGCCAGCATCGTGATCTTCTGCGAGCCGCAGGTCAAGCCATCCCTGACCAACCAGGCCATCTCCCGGGTCTACCGGATGGGCCAGGTGCGAAACGTCCTGGTGTTCCACCTGCTCTGCGAGGGCACCGTGGACGAAGCCATGGTGCGGCGTCTGGCGGACAAGCAGGCGGAGTTCGACCTCTACGCCGACGAATCCGCGATGGCGGCGGCCCGAGCCGAGCTCATCGACCGGGACTGGGTCCGGGACTTCCTGGAGGAGGAGAACAAAAAGTACCTGCCGATGGTGGTGGAACAAAACACCTGACGCGGCAGGCTGGACAAAGCATGTGCGACGCAGGGCTGTTACCATTGGTAGCGGCCCTGTTTTGTATTGCGGCGGCGGGTGGCCATTTCCCAAAGTGG
Source organism: uncultured Eubacteriales bacterium (assembly GCA_902803185.1). Lineage (GTDB taxonomy): Bacteria > Bacillota > Clostridia > Peptostreptococcales > Anaerovoracaceae > Eubacterium_B. Next base: position 12 of record CADCOV010000068.1, on the reverse strand, counting down.
CGAAAAGCCCGG
>CADCOV010000067.1 GCA_902803185.1 uncultured Eubacteriales bacterium | reverse complement strand
TGGGCTATGACCCGCTGGTAGGTATCGGTATGTGCTACGTCTCCGTAGCGACCGGCTTCGCTTCCGCGACCACCAACGCGTTCACCATCGGCGTCGCGCAGACGATCTCCGAGCTGCCGATGTTCTCCGGCCTCGGCTACAGATGGATCATCTTCGTGGTCTTCACCGTCGTCATCTGCGCCATGGTCATGCGTTATGCGGCCAAGGTAAAGGCTGACCCGACCAAGTCCATCACCTACGGCGATGACTTCTCCGGCTTCGAGCTCGACACCGAGCACGCCGGTGCCTTCACCACCAAGCACAAGATCATCCTGCTGACCATGATCCCGTCCATCGCGATGATCGTCTTCGGCTCCCTGAAGCTCGGTTGGTACATCAACGAGATGTCCGCAGTGTTCATCATCTCCGGTCTCGTCGTTTCCATCATCGCCGGTTTCAAGCCGGAAGAGATCAAGGAAAACCTCCTCTACGCGATGAAGGAAATGGCAGTCGCCATGGCGGTCGTCGGTATCGCCCGCGCGATCCAGGTCGTCCTGACCGACGGCAACATCATCGACACCATCGTCCACGCCTTCGGTACCCTGATGCAGGGAATGCCGCCGGCACTGACTGGTATCATGATGCTGGTCGTCCAGAACCTGATCAACTTCTTCATCCCGTCCGGTTCCGGCCAGGCTGCCGCGATCATGCCGATCATGGCTCCGCTCGCCGACGTCACCGGCCTCTCCAGACAGGTTGCGGTCCTCGCTTATCAGTTCGGCGACGGTTACTCCAACATGATCTGGCCGACAGCGTCCTGCGCCATCGTCTGCGGTATCGCTCATATTCCTCTCGAGAAGTGGTACAAGTTCATCCTCCCTATCTTCGGAGTGATGTTCGTGATGCAGTGCATCTTCATCATCATCGCCACGATGATCGGATATTGATCGACTCAGGCAGATCCAAGGGTATTAAGGGTAAAAGGTTTAAACAAAGAGAGTCCGGACTTCGGTCCGGACTCTTTTTCTGTGCTTTGATCGTTTTGTCCTGAAGGGCTGCTGCCGCCGCCTCAGTCCTCCCTGAGGAGCTCCCGGAGGAACCCCTCCCGGTTCTCCAGGAAGAGCTTCGTGATCCGGTAGCTGCCGGTCTCCTCGTAGGCGACCGGGTGGATCTCTCCGTCGTCAAAGGAGAGGATCTCCGCCTCCGGCGCCGCCAGGAGGATCGGGGAGTGGGTCGCGATGAGGAACTGGGCCCCGGCCTCCGCCGTCCGCACGAGATGGAGGAGCAGCGTCAGCTGGCGCTGCGGGGAGAGGGCGGCCTCCGGCTCGTCCATCAGGTAGAGTCCCGGCCGGTCGTAGCGCTGGATGAAGGAGAGGAAGCTCTCCCCGTGGGACTGGGCGTGGTAGTCCGGCAGCCAGCCGTCGTCGTTGTACTTTTCCATCGTCGCAGAGGCCACGTTGTAGAAGCTCTCCGCCCGGAGGAAGTAGCTCTGCCGCGGGCGGATCGGCCCCTTGGAGAGGCGTAAGCTCCCCGCCAGGCCGGAATAGTCGTCGTAGGTGCTGAAGCTGTAGTTCTTCGTGCCGCCCTCCGGGTTGAGGCCGGAGGCGATGGCGATGGCTTCGAGCAGGGTGGATTTGCCGGTGCCGTTCTCGCCGGCGAAGAAGGTGATGCGCCGGGAGAAGGACAGGGTCTTCAGGGAGCGCAGGGCCTCGATCTCCTTGAGGTAGGAGGTGTCGAAGGCCTCGTTCCGGCTCAGGGTGACGGACTGGAGGAACAGGTCGTTCATGGGGGTTCTCCTTATGACAGCTCAGAGGCGGCCTGCCGCTGGGCGGAGAGTTCGGTGTAGAGGATGCTGGCCATGATGAGGGCCGCGCCGATCCAGGAGAGGAGCCCCATCGGCTCGCTCAGCAGGAGGACGGACAGGATGCAGCCGCTGGCCGGTTCCAGGGAGAAGATCAGGCCCACCCGGTTGGACGGGACCCGGGTCTGTCCCACGGACTGCAGCAGGAAGGCGCCGGCGCTGCAGAAGAGGCCAAGGTAGAGGATGGCGCCGAACTGGACCGGGGTCAGGGCGGCCGCCGCGGCGAAGGCGCCGGTGAAGAGGCCGCAGGCGGCGGTGACGGCGCAGATCATCGCCATCAGGACGACGGTGAAGACGCCGGTATCAAAGCGCTCATCCCGGGAGACCTTGTCCAGCAGGACGATCTCCAGGGAGCCGTGGACGGAGGCCAGCACGCAGAGCAGGTCCCCCAGGTTCAGGAGGAAGCTGCCGCCCTCTTCGCCGTGGGTCAGCAGGAACATGCCGATCAGGCAGATGCCGGCGCCGATGGCGATGGAGCGCTGGAGCTTCACCCGGCGGAACAGCAGGTTCATGACCGGGACGATGAGGAAGTCCAGGGCGGTGAAGAAGGAGGCGTTGACGGAGCTGGTGTATTTGATCCCCACGGTGCAGTAGATGAAGAGCATCGTCAGGTTCAGGCCGAGGGCCAGGCCGCAGCGGACCGAGTAGGAGCCCGCTTCACGGAAGCGTTTGCGGAAGACGACGGCCAGCACGAGGGCGGCAAAAAAGAACCGGACCGGCAGGATCAGGAAGGTCGGGACCTCCTCGATGAATTTGGTCATCGGATAGCTGGTGCCCCACAGCAGCGCCGCGAGGAGCAGGAGCAGAGTATAGAGCAACGTGCCGGTTCGTTTCATGAAAGCCTCCCTCGGTATGTCCTGCTTCTACCATAGCATGTTTCCGGCGGCCGCGCCAAAGATATTTGCTGACCGCTTTGCTGATCGAAGCGTTTTTATCATACAAGACAGCAACATAATCATTGTCAGCCGGGACGATGGACTATATACTGAAAATAGAGAAAAATCAAGGGGAATGGGAGAGGAACGGCTTCGGCCCGACCAGAAAGGAGACATATGAGGAGCATCGATGAAAGAGTAGAAGCGCTGCGGCAGGAGATCCGGGAGATCGCCCACTGCATCCACGAGGACCCGGAGCTGGGCAACCAGGAGTTCCATGCGGTGGAGCTTTTGACCGGTGTCCTGAAGAAATACGGATTCGAGGTGGAGACCGGCCAGTGCGGCCTGGAGACCGCCTTCATCGGCACATATAAGAGCGGCAAACCGGGACCGGTGATCGGCTTCCTGGCGGAGTACGACGCGCTGAAGGGACTGGGCCACGCCTGCGGCCACAACATGATCGGCTCCCTGGCCTGCTGCTGCGGCATCGCTTTGAAGGAAGCGGTGGACGAGTACGGCGGCGAGGTCAGAGTCATCGGTGCGCCGGCGGAGGAGACCATGGGCGGCAAGTGCGCCCTGGCGGACGCGGGCTACTACGACGACCTGTCCGTCGCGATCATGGGCCATCCGTTCGGCCGCCACGCGGAGAGCGGCACCATGGCCGCCATCGACTCCGAGCGGTTCGAGTTCTTCGGCAAGGCCTCCCACGCGGCGGGCGCCCCGCAGGCGGGCATCAACGCCCTGAATGCGGTCCTGCTCCTGTTCCGCAACATCGACGCCATGCGCCAGCACATCGAGGATTCCGCCAGGGTCTCCGGCATCATCAAGGACGGCGGCAAAGCGGCCAACATCGTGCCGGAGTACGCCTGCGCCGAGTTCTACATCAGAGGCGAGACCTCCAAGTACGTCCACGGCCTCAGCGACAAGGTCAAGGACTGCGCGAGGGCGGCGGCCCTGGTCACCGGCTGCCGGCTGGAGATCACCAACTTCGAGGGCTTCTACGACGACCTGCAGACCAACCACACCCTGTCCGCCAGAGCGGTGCAGCACACCAAGGCGCTGGGCGTGACCCAGAGCATGGCGGTCAGGAACAGCACCGCCTCCTCCGACATCGGCAACGTCAGCTATCACTGCCCGTGCGTCCATCAGTGGATCGATGTCACCGGGGATCCGGAGATCGCCACCCACACAGTGGAGCTCAGAGCCGGCGCGGATTCCGACTACGGCTACGACCAGATGTTCCTGGTGGCCAAGGCCTTCGTGCAGACCGCCGAGGACGTGCTGACCCAGCCGGAGTTCCTGAAGGAGATCCGGGAGGAGTTCGACAAACTGGAACAGGCGTGACGCCTGATCGAAAAACGGGGTTATCGCTATGATCAGATTCAATATCAACCTTGAGCCGCTCGAAGAGGCGGACGTGGAAAACGTAGAGATCCGGAAGTTCCTGGGCAAGTGCGAGGCCAACGCGAAGGTCTGGAAGGCGGCGATGCTGGCCTTCCTCATCTCCCTGGCTGCCAGCTACCTGCTGGGGACCTTTATCGGAAAAGATGTGGAGGGCGGATTCGTCTACACCAGGTTCGGCACCTTCCTGTCCATCGTGATCATGCTCTTCTTCCTGGCCTTCGTGGTCACGCTGATCCGGGACTACCGGCTCAAGAGGAAGAAGTGGAAGTGCCCGCACTGCGGCAAGCGGCTGACCTACTTCATGACGAAGCAGGGCGGCGGCCTGAACTTCCGGGACGAGGACATCATGATCCAGTGCTGCGACAAGGGCTACCGGATGGGAAAGTGGAAGAGCCTCCCGCTGGTCATCCCGGAGAAGTGCCCGGCCTGCCACACCCGGTTCCTGATGAAATAACGGACCGACCAAAACGACCAAAGCGCCGCCCGCCGGGCGGCGTTTTTCTGCGCCCTTTCGGGCCGCTACGGGTTGACGCATCTCGCGCCTGTGGCATATAATAAATGAGTTAAGCAGGCCTTTTGAGACCTGCCGGAAAGGGTCAACGCATGTACCGATTTGTCGACAACATAGAGCCGGCTGCCCACGACGCCTGCGTCCTGGGATCGCCGCAGAACAACCTGCTCCAGTCCGCGGGGTGGGCCCGGGTCAAGACCGGCTGGGACCACGCCTTCGTCGGCGTCTTCGACGGGGATGAGCAGGTGGCGGGCGCCTTGGTTTTGATCAAGCGGCTCCCGCTTTCCTTCACCATGATGTACGTCCCGCGGGGACCGGTCATGGACTACGGGAACAGGGAACTGGTCCTGTTCTTTTTCCGCGCCCTGAAGGACTGGGCGAAGAAGCAGCGCTGCCTCTTCGTCAAGGTGGACCCGAACCTGGTCTACGCCCGGCACCACGAGGAGGAGGAGAAGGAGGTCTCCAGGGAAGTCTCCAGAGCCATCGACCATCTGGCGGCGGCGGGCCTCAGGCACCTGGGCTTCACCACCGGCATGAGCGCCACCATCCAGCCCCGGTTCCAGATGCAGTGCCTGGGGGCGGAGTACGGCGAGGAGCACTTCACCGGCAAGGGAAAGAAGAACTACAGGATCGCCGTGAAGAACGGCCACTTCACCACCATCCGGGCGGGGAAGGAGAAGATGGACGATTTCGCCCGGGTCATGGGCTGCACCATCGAACGCAAGGGCGTGGCGCTCCGGGACAGGGAGTACTACGAACTGCTTTTGGATACCTACGGAGAGGACGCGTATCTGACGCTCACGTATCTCGATCTCAAGTCGATGTACGATGAGGTCTTTTCGCGCTACCGACAATGCGTCAGCGACCTGAACCAGTGTCCGGAGAGCGCCCCGAAGAAGCGGGCCAAGCTGGAGGAGACCCTGGAGTCGCTGACGAGGAGAGAGAAGAATTACGGAGAGTACCTGGTGAAGTACGGAGACAGCGTCTGCGTCGCCGGGACTTTGACCGTCATGTACGGGGATACGGGAGAGCTCCTGTACGCCGGCGCGGACAACGACTTCCGCAGGCTGCAGGCCCCTTATCTCACCTGGGACGCCGCGATGCGGGAGACCTTCGCGGAGGGGCGGGCCTGGGCGAACATGGGCGGCATCTCCGGACTGGAGGGAGACGGCCTCGAGACCTTCAAACGCTCCTTCCACCCATACATTTTCGAATACGCGGGAGAGTTTGACCTTCCGGTCATGAAGCCGCTCTACGGCCTGGCGAAGAAGCTCTACGAATCCCGCAAGTGATCCCGGGGAAGGGGCAGGGCGCTTTCCCGAGAGAGAGGGGGGACGCCATGGATACGGCGATGTTCGACAGAGATCTGGTCTGGGAAGAGTCCCTGGAGAAGATCCTGGAACTGGTGGAGGAGAAGAAGTTCTTCCGCGCCAGGGATGAACTGGTGAAATTCAACGCGGTCGAGATCGCGGAGCTTCTGGAGGAAGTGACGGAGGAGACGGACATCAGGGATACCGTCATCCTGTTCCGCCTGCTGCCGAAGGACGTCTCCGTGGAGGTCTTCGCGGAGCTGCCGGGCGATGACCAGGTGGACATCATCAACGGCATCACCGACCGCGAGACGGAGTTCATCCTGTCCGAGATGGACTTCGACGATAAGATCGACGTGCTGGAGGAGCTGCCGGCCAACATCGTGGACAAGATCCTCGAGAAGACGCCGAAGAGCGAGCGCCGCCTGATCAACACATTCCTGAACTATCCGGAGAACTGTGCGGGCACGCTGATGACCCCGGACTACATCAGCCTCCAGAAGGACTGGACCGTGCGGGAGGCCCTGGATCACATCAAGAGAGAGGGGATGGACGCGGAGACCGTCTACACCTGCTACGTCAAGGATACGGGCCGCAAGCTCATCGGCATCGTCTCCCTCTCGACCCTGGTCATCACCGACGACGACATCAGGGTCAAAGACATCATGAACACCGACTTCGTATCGGAGAACGTCTACGAGGACCAGGAAGAGGTCGCCGCGGACTTCACCCGGTACGGTTTCATCGCGATCCCGGTCGTGGACAACGAATTCCGGCTGGTGGGCATCATCACCTTCGACGACATCTTAGACGTCATCGAAGAGGAGGCCACCGAGGACATCGAGCGTATGGCCGGCGTCATCGACTTTGACGATTCCGACCGCACCTATCTGGAGACCAGCGTCTGGCAGCACGCCCTCAACCGTCTGCCGTGGCTCCTGATCCTGATGGTGGCCTACGTCTTCACCGGCATGATCATCACCAGCTTCGAGGACGCCCTGTCGGAGGTCATCAGCCTGGTGGCCTACATGCCGATGCTGATGGGCACCGGCGGCAACACCGGCTCCCAGGCCTCCACGCTGATCATCCGCGGCCTCGCCACCGAGGAGGTGGATACCGGGGACGCCCTGAAGATCCTGTGGAAGGAGCTTCGGATCGGCGTGCTGATCGGCACGATCCTCTCGGCGGTGAACTTCCTCAGAGTCTGCTTCCTGGACGGCCACGGCCCGATGGTGGCCCTCACCGTCTGCGGCGCCATGCTGTTCATCGTCATCTTCGCCAAGCTGATCGGCAGCATGATCCCGCTGATCGTGAAGAAGGTGAAGCTGGACCCGGCGCTGATCGCGAACCCGGCGATCTCGTCGGTCTCCGACGCGGTGGCGCTCTCCATCTACTTCCTGATGGCGAGGCTGTTCCTGGGCATCTGATGCCGGGAGGGATCCATGGAAAACGAACGGCGTGACATACTGACGATAGACGCTTCCGCGGCGGCCGCGATGCTGCCGAAGCGGGAGGCGGACTGCTCCAAGGCGGACTGCGGCAACGTACTGATCCTGGCCGGGGCCTCCGGCATGACCGGGGCAGCGGCCATGGCGTCCTTTGCCGCCCTGCGCAGCGGTGCGGGGCTGGTCCGGGTCGGCACCCCGCGGCGGAACTTCCGGGTCCTGCAGGTGCTGGTGCCGGAGGCGATCTGCGTGGGGCCTGAAGAGGCCCTGCGGGCGCTCAGCCGCTACGACGCGGTGGCCATCGGCCCGGGCATGGGAGTCTCCGGACGGACGGAGCGGCTTTTGACCCGGGTGATCCGGGACTTCGGCGGCCCTCTGGTCATCGACGCCGACGGCCTGAACACCCTGGCGGCGCGGGCGCTTCCTCGGAAGGCCCTTTCCCACCGGGCGGCGCCGACGATCCTGACGCCCCACATGGGGGAGGCGAAGCGGCTCCTGGGCGCCCTGGAGAAGACCCGGGAGGAGACGGCCCTTGCGCTGGCGGACCGGTACGG
>CADCOV010000066.1 GCA_902803185.1 uncultured Eubacteriales bacterium | reverse complement strand
CTTCAGGGAGTCCATCTCCGGCAAGCTCATGTTCACGGTCCGGGAGGAGCGGGTCACCGACAGCCCGGAAGCGGAGCGGCTGATGGAAAAGTCGGAGAAGCGGGCGGCCTTTCTGGAGGAACACGGCTGGGGAAGGACGCCGATCATGATGTATGAGAAGCTGGGCCGCTACGAGGAGAGTGCGTCCGTTTTGTTCGAGCGCCTGATCGATGAAGGATACAGGAACGTCTGGTTCGTGGCAGACAAGGGGAAGCTGCCGAAGGGCCTGCCGTGGCGGTACAGGCGGCACATCGTACAGAGGTTCAGCTTCCGCCATTATCTCCTGTATTTCCGGGCCCGCACCTATCTCTCCTCGGAGCAGATCGTGCACGCCGTCGATATGGACTGCCAGTCCTTCCCGCTGTGGGCCCACTGCCGGCAAGGGTATGGGGAGATCACCCACGTCCACCTGCAGCACGGCATCATGTACATGCTCTCCCTGCGTTCGGCGGCCCTCTCCGGCAGCCGCAAGGGCGCCAAGGTCGCCTTCTACAGGGAGATCTACGTCGCTTCCTCCGAGAAGGAGCTTAGGCACTTCATGGAGGAGGGCGGCTATGACAGGGAGGAGATCTACCTGGCAGGCCTGCCGAAGCTGGACCGCGTGCGCCTGAACGAAGGGGCGGACAAGATCGTCATCATGCCGACCTGGCGGCCCTGGGAGAAGAACGAGGCCCGTCTGGATCCGGAGAACACCACCTACTACCGGTTCCTGCGCCGGATGACCGACGCGGTCCCGGAGGAGCTCAGGGACAAGGTGATCGTGCTGCCGCACCCGTTTTTCGCTTCGCTGCTGAAGGACAAAGGCGCCGCGGGGGAGGAACTGGCCTACGACCGGATCCTCAGGGACACGAAGCTCCTCGTCACGGATTACTCCAGCATCGCCTACGACGCCTTCTACCGGGGGAGCAACGTGGTCTTCGACTGGTCGGAGAAGGACGCCTGCATGAAGGAATATGGCGCGAACAGCAGCCTGAAGCTCTCGGAGGAGGACGCCTTCGGGGAGATCTGCCGCACGGAGGAAGCGCTGACGGAGGCCATCCGCCGGGCGTACGCCGAACCGCAGCGGCAGGAATACATCGACAATTTCCGGACGATCGTCTCATTCCACGACGGCAGGAACTGCGACCGTGTGATAGAATGCCTGAAGAAGGACGGCATCCTGTAGGGCGGGCCGGCGGCCGGCCGGAACAGAAAGGAAAACCATGAGTGATATTTTGATCAGGGCAGGCTGCTTCTGCGGGATCATCCTGCTCGGATATGTCCTGAAGAGGGTCGGCCTGCTGCAGAGCAGCGACTTCAAGATCATCAGCCGCATCGTCATCAACGTGACGCTGCCGGCCTCGATCATCGTGAACTTCACCGGGCAGACGGTGGAGGCGGCGCTGTTTTTGATGACCGCCATCGGCCTGGGGTACGGCATACTCCTCATCGCCATCGGCTATGTGATGGAAAAGCGCCGGGGCAAGGAAGCCCAGGGCTTCGCGATGATCAACCTCTCCGGCTGCAATGTGGGGAACTTCTCCCTGCCCTTCGTTCAAAGCTTCCTGGGCCCGGTGGGGGTGATGGTCACCAGCCTCTTCGATGCGGGCAACGTGGTGATCTGCTTCGGCGGGAGCTACGCGGCGGCCCACAGCCTGCAGGACGGCGGCAGGATCTCCTTCCGGCCGATCCTGAGGAAGATGGCCCATTCCGCCCCGTTCCTCACCTACATCATCATGACGGTCCTGACGATAGCCCACATCACCCTGCCGGCGCCGGTGCTGCAGTACGCGGGGATCATCGCGGGGGCCAATGCCTTCCTGGCGATGTTCATGATCGGCGTGGGCTTCCGGCTGGATCGGGACCCGGTCCACATCAAAGCCGCGGTCCGCATCCTGGCGGCCCGCTACCTGGTGGCGATCCTCGGGGCCCTCGCGGTCTACTTCCTGCTGCCGCTGCCGCTGGAATACCGCCAGCCGCTGGTGATCCTGCTGCTGAGCCCGATCGGCAGCGCGGCGACGGCCTACACCGCCGAGCTGAAGGGGGACTACGGCCTCTCCAGCGCCATCAACTCCATGTCCATCCTGATCAGCATCGTCCTGATCACCGGCTCCCTCCTGCTGATGCTGTAGGAAGGATCGAACAAAACTTAAGCGAAACGAAAAGAGCGAGGCACCCCGGGGCGCCCCGCTCTTCTGTTCTTCTGCTCTTCTCACAGCTTAAGTTCCGCCAGGCGGTCATCGATGGCGGCGAAGTCCACGCTGCAGTGCCCCTCGCTGATCCCGATCGGAACGGTGTCCCGGAAGGTGTAGACGGCGATGTCTGCGATGCCGGCGCCTTCGAAGTAGTAGATATAGACCTTCTTCTTGTCCGGGTCGACGATCCAGTATTCCCGGACGCCGGTGTCCTTGTATTTCCAGAGCTTGAGCTCCATGTCCAACGCCCGGGTGGAAGGGGAGAGGATCTCCACGAGGAGATCCGGCGCGCCCACGATGCGCTTCCGGGTCAGGATGTCCCGGTCGCACACGACCATGAGATCCGGCTGGACCATGGTGAAGAGGTCCTTCGCGATCTGGACGTCCGTCGGCGCGAAGAGGACGAGGCAGTCCCGGCCGCAGGCGGCGATCTGGGCGTGGAAAGAGAAGGCGAGCTCCCTCAGGATGATCTGGTGGACGACACTCGGCGCGCCGAGGTCGTAGATCACACCGTCGAGCAGCTCCACCCGCTGGTCTCCCGGCAGGGCTTCCACGTCCTCGATGGTGTACTGGCCCTGCTTCTTCTCCGGCAGGGCAGCGTAGGAGAACATGGAGTCCCGGACCATGGACGCCCGGGACTCCCGGTCAACGGACAGGTAGCGGCGGATCCAGGCCCGCTCCTCATCGCCCAGCACCCGCTGAAGGGCTGCCAGCGTCTCCCGGCGGGGGTGTTTGGTGATGCCGCCCAGCACCTTCTGCACGGTGCTCACGGGGAGCTCCGCCTTCTCCGCCACCTGCTCGTAGGTGTATCCAAGCTCCCGCCTTCTCTCGTTCATCTGTTCGATCGTCATGCTGCGTCCCCTTTTCTTTCACGAATATCCATTTTCTATCCATATTCTATCAAGAAAATATCCAAAAGGCAACAAAAAGCCCGCGGATGCTGCCGCGGGCTTCGCAATATACCGTTTTGTTATTTCCCCAGGTTCTGCTCGAACTCCTGCTTCACCGCGGCCAGGAAGGCCGGATCCTTCAGCAGGTCTTCGCCGGTCAGGGTGAGGGCCGCCGCCTGGAGGAAGGTGTTCTCCAGGGCGTAGTCGCTGCCGGCGCAGGCGGCGAATTCCTTGGTGTGGCTGCCGATCCGAGGGTCTGCGGTCACGTCGAACCACATGTGGATGGTCGGGCAGCGTTGGCTGACGTCGCCGATGTCGGAGGAACCCTTGGTGTCATACACCGACATGTCGCCCTCCACCCCCAGCCCGCGGAGATGTTCGATCGAGCGGTCGGAGAGGAGGCTGTTGCTCATGAGGTTGTCGTAGCCGTTCTCGAAATTGGTGATCGTCAGGGTCGCGCCGGCTGCCGCCGCACCGGCTTCGGCGCAGCGTTTGACCTTCTCCACGACCTCCTTGAGGTAGCCGGTGGAGGAGGAACGGACGTAGAACCGGGCGCAGGCGTAGCCCGGTACGATGTTCGGAGCGGCACCGCCGTCGGCGATGATGCCGTGGATCCTGACGTCGTCCCTGAGGTGCTGGCGCAGGGCGTTGATGCCGTTGAAGGTCTGGATCGCGGCGTCCAGGGCGTTGATGCCATTCTCCGGATCGGCGGCGGCGTGGGCCTCCCGGCCGAAGAATTCGAACTGCAGAGGCTCGATGGCGTACAGGCTGCCGCTGCCCGCATAGCGATAGTGCGGGTGGGCCATCATCGCGGCGTCGAACCGGTCGTAGACCCCGGCTTTGGCCAGGTCCACCTTGCCGCCGCTGGTCTCCTCCGCCGGCGCGCCGACCACCCAGACCTCGCCGCCGTACTCGTCCACCGCATCTTTCAGGGCGATGCCGGCGGCGCAGGCGACGCAGCAGATCAGGTTGTGGCCGCAGGCGTGGCCCAGCTCCGGCAGGGCGTCATACTCCGACAGATAGGCCAGCGTCGGGCCCGGCTTGCCGCTTCGGTAGACGGCGGTGAAGGCGGTCGGAAGGCCGGCGGTGCCGACCTCCACGGCGAAACCGTGCCGCTCGAGGAGCTCCTTCTGCAGCTGCACCGCCAGGCGTTCCTCGTGGCCCAGCTCCGGGTTTTCGTGGATGGTGCGCGCCATCGCGGAGATCTCCTCCCGCAGGACGCCGATGCGTTCGGTCGCGGTCTTCATTTCACACCTCCTGCCATCAGGCAAAGCTCTTCATGGCGTCTAAGGTCTTCTGAAGCAGGTCGTCCAGCTCCCAACCCAGCATCTCCGCACCCCGGGCGATGACCTCACGGTCGCAGCCGGCGGCGAAGCGCTTGTCCTTGTATTTCTTCTTGAGGGATTTCAGCTCCATGTCGCTGCAGCTCCTGGACGGCCGCATCAAAGCGGCAGCGCCGATCAGGCCGGTGAGCTCGTCGCAGGCGAAGAGGACCTTCTCCATCTCCCGCTGCGGCTCCACGTCGGAGCAGAGCCCGTAGCCGTGGGAGCAGACCGCGCGGATGATGTCCTCGTCCACGTCCGCCTCCCGGAGCAGCTCCGGCGCCTTCTGGCAGTGTTCCTCCGGCCAGCGCTCGAAGTCGATGTCGTGGAGGATGCCCACCACCTCCCAGTAGTCGGCTTCGTCCCCGTGGCCCAGCTCGCCGGCGAACCAGCGCATGGTCTTGCCCACGGTCTCAGCGTGCTGAAGGTGGAACTCCTCCTGGTTGTACTTCCGCACCATCTCAAGTGCCTGTTCTCTTGTCGGTACCATGAAAGCCTCCTCTTGGTGTTGATTTGTTATTTAGCGGAAAGCCGCTCCTCTTTGCAAGGGAGCTGGGCCAATATGACGGCAGCAAAGATCACCGCGCAGCCGGCGAGCTCGATGCCCGTCATGCGCTCGTGCATCAGCAGGGCGCCGGACAGGGCGGCAAAGACGGACTCCAGGCTCAGGATCAAAGAGGCCTGGGCCGGGTCGGCGTTCTTCTGCGCCACGATCTGCAGGGTGTAGGCGACGGCGCCGGAAAGGACGCCGGCGTAGATGATCGGGAACCAGCAGGCCAGGATCTCGGAGAGCACCGGCTTCTCGAACAGAAGCATGCCGATCAGGAAGATGGTGCCCGCGACGAAGAACTGGATGCAGGACAGGGCCACGCCGTCCGCCTTCGGGGAATAGTGGTCGATGGTCAGGATGTGGACGGAAAAGGCCACGGAGCAGAGGAGGACGAAGAAGTCGCCCTTCTCCAGGGTGAACCCGCCGCCCTTGCCGGCCATGGTCAGAAGGTAGAACCCGATGGCGCCCAGCACGACGCAGACCCAGACCAGGAGCCGGGTCTTCTTGCCGATGAAGATGCCGAGGATCGGGACGATGACGATGTACAGGGCCGTGATGAAGCCCGCCTTGCCGGCGTCGGTGTCGAAGAAGATGCCGAATTGCTGCAGGCCGGAGGCCACGGAGTAGACGACGCCGACGACGATGCCGCCCACGATGGTGTTGCGGCGGTAGGCGGCGGCAGCCTCAGGGGCAGGCGCCTCCTCCGGTTTGCGGGCGCGGCGGAGCACCAGCACCACCGGCACCAGGGCGACGGCGCTGATCAGGGTGCGCACCGCGCTGTATGTGAGCGGCTCCAGGACCGCGCCGGCTTTCTGGGCCACGAAGGCGGAACCCCAGATGAGGGCGGTGAGGAGGAGCAGCAGGTTGGAGATCATTTTTTTACTCATTTGAAAAAGCCCTTTCATAACGGATCATTGTACATTCAATTATACGGTGCGGCAGGCAAGTATTCAAGCCGTCTTCTTCCTTTCCCGCCCCAAGTATGGTAAGATAACTCTGTATGGACACGATAAAGAAAGGCAACGTAAGACCATGAGAGAATACAAGCTGGCCGCGCCGCAGAGCGCGGCGGAAGAGAAAGTATACGCTTTGATCGCCGGGATCGAGCCGGCGGACCGGGAGGCCATGCGGCAGGCCAGGGAGCGGCAGGACAGCCGCCTCAAGGTGCCGGGCAGCCTGGGCCGGCTGGAGGACATCGGCGTGCGGCTCGCCGGCATGACCGGGAAGGTCACCGGCAACGACGTGCGGAAGCAGGCGGTCATCATCATGAGCGCGGACAACGGCGTCGTCGAGGAGGGGGTCGCCTCGGCCCCGCAGACGGTGACGCTGATGCAGACCATCAACTTCACCCGCAGGATCACCGGCATCGGTTCCCAGGCGGCCTATTTCGGCATCGACATCCTGGACATCGACTGCGGCGTCGCCCTGCCGATCCCGGAGGAGTGCCTGACGAAGGACATGCTGACGGCGGAGGGCCGGCTGGCGGAGAAGGTGGTGGACCGCAGGATCGCGAACGGCACCCGG
>CADCOV010000065.1 GCA_902803185.1 uncultured Eubacteriales bacterium | reverse complement strand
GGCAGGAGGAACCTCCAGAACACCGTGCGATCGATCTCGGTCATGGACGCGAGAGACGTCAAGACCGCCGTGGAACACAACGGCGTCCGGGATCAGCTCGTGCTGACCTCCTTCTACGCGATGAAGGACGACGTGGTGACCCAGGCCCAGGTGGTCCGGGAGCTGGCGGCCTGCGGCATCGCGGGACTGGTCGTCTTCCACGCGAGGAACGGCATCACGGCGGCGGATTCCGAGACCATCGACATCGCGGAGGCGGCGGGGCTGCCGTTCATCATCATCCCGAACGGCAACGACGCGGAGTACGCCGACGCCATCGAGCAGGTCATGGACAAGCTGCTGGTGGGCGACAACTTCAACAATAACCTGATCAACAACACCATCTATCACCTGATGGATTTCGAGAAGCACCGGAGCTTCCAGAGCGCCCTCAAGGAGGCGGCGGTCAGCAACGGCTTCCAGGTGATCCTGGTCTCCAAGGACTTCAACCCGATCCTCGTGATCGAGACCCGGCACCGGGCCACCGTGGCGGACGCGGTCCGCATGCTCCAGAAGAGAGAGGAGTCGGACGGCAGCGGCATCTACGCGCTGGTGGACGTGGAGGGCGTCCAGACCTACTGGGGCACCATCACCATCGAGAACGAGAAGTACTTCCTGATGCTGGTGGATAACGACGACAAGTACTCCGCCGTGGACATCACCAAGCTGGCGGAGATCATCGAGCTGGCCATCGGCATGTGGAAATACACGCCGGAACGGGACCTCAAGGCGGAGATGATCAAAGCTTTGATCCGCGGCAACAAGAGCCTGGCCTACTCCCTGAAGGACGAGATGGACATCCGGGCGGACCGCATCATCAGCGTCTTCTACGCCAAGGAGATCGCGAGCGCCGAGGCCCGCGCCATCATCGAGGGCTTCGAGAAGCGGACCGGCGGCGAGGTCCTGAGCATCCGGGAAGGGGAGGAGACCTACGGCCTGGTGATCCGGGGCGAGAACCTGGGCGAGGAGCAGGAGTCCGGCGGCAAGGCGGCCATCGACCTCTACAACGAGCTCAAGGAAGTGGACAAGTCCGTCCGCATCTTCCACGCCACCGGCATGGACGGCATCGAGGGCGCCGCGGACGGGTTCCGCCTGATCGGCGAGACCTGGACCTTCGTGGAGAGCGTGTTCCCGTACAAGAGAGTCTTCTCCAAGTACGAGCTGGTGCTGGTCTCCAACTGCATCAACATCCAGATGCAGGGCGGCTACATCAAGAAGAATTACGTGGGCCTGCTGGAGCCGTTCGGCAAATCCATGGGCGAGAACAAAGCCAGGCAGCTCCTGGACACCCTGGAGACCTTCGTGCTGGACGCCGGCATGAACAGCAGCAAGACCAGCCAGTTCATGGGCATCCACACCAACACGGTCCAGTACCGCCTGAAGCGCATCAACGAAGTGCTGGGCGCGGAGATCACCGGCAACCGGGTGATCCCGGGACTGACCATCGCCCTGGCCCTGAAGCGGCTCGAGAGGGTCGTGAACTAGAGAATATAAGGAGAATCGCAACATGCTTTTAGCCTTTGATATCGGCAACAGCAACATCGTGCTGGGTGTCTTTGACGGAAAGAAACTGCTGGCCAACTGGCGCATCGAGACGGACACCCACAAGAGCGCCGACGAATACGGCATGCTGGTCAACCAGCTGTTCCAGTACGAGGGGCTCAGCCTCTCCGACATCGACGACATGATCATTTCCACCGTCGTCCCGTCCCTGCTGTTCGCTTTGCAACACATGGCGGTCAAGTATTTCGGCAAGCCGGCGATCGTCGTGGAATCCGGCGTCAAGACCGGCCTCGTGATCAAATACGACAACCCGAAGCAGGTGGGCGCGGACCGGATCGTCAACGCCGTCGCCGCGGTCCAGAAGTACGGCGGGCCGCTGATCATCATAGACATGGGAACGGCCACCACCTTCTGCGCCATCACGGACAAGAGCGAGTACCTGGGCGGCACCATCGCGCCGGGCCTCAAGATCTCTTCCGAGGCGCTGTTCGAGAAGACCTCCAAGCTCCCTAAGGTGGAGATCGAGGATCCGGGCAGGACCATCTGCCGCACCACTGCGGAGAGCATGCAGTCCGGCCTGGTCTACGGCCACATGGGCATGTGCGACTACATCATCACCAAGATGAAGAAGGAGCTGGCGGAGTACTGCGGCAACAAGAAGATCACCGTCGTGGCCACCGGCGGCTTTGCCAGCCTCATCGACACCGGGACCGACCAGATCGACGTCGTGGACAAGATGCTGACCCTGGAAGGCCTGGAGATGATCTACGAGAAGAACCGCAAGCCGCGGGGCAAGAAGGCTGCCGCGGCGGAGGCATGATGGGAAAAGGCCCGGCGGAGGCCCTGCCTTCCATCGGCGGCTTCGTCCCCGAGACCCCCTTCTTCCTGGCGCCGATGGCGGGGTTCACCGACTACGCCTACCGGAACATCTGCGGAGAGATGGGGGCGTCCCTCCTCTATACCGAGATGGTGAGCGCCAAGGGACTCTGCTATAACGACCGCAGGTCCATGGAGCTCCTGGAGCTGACGGAGGGGAAGCCCACCGCGTTCCAGCTCTTCGGTTCGGAGCCGGACTTCCTGGCCAGGGCGGCCGAGAAGCTGGACTCTAAAGGGAACGTCATCCTGGACATCAACATGGGCTGCCCGGTGCCGAAGATCGTGAAGAACGGCGAGGGATCGGCCCTGCTCCGGGACCCGGAGCGCATCTACCGCATCATGCGGGCCCTGAAGGACGCGACGGACAAGCCTTTGACGGCGAAGATCCGGATCGGGATCCAGGACGCCCCGGAGGACGCCTACCTCAGCGCGGCCCAGGCCATCGAGGAGGGCGGCGGCGCGGCGGTGGCGGTCCACGGGAGGACCCGGGAGATGTACTACAGCGGCGCCTGCGACCGCAGCGCCATACGGCGGGTCGCGGAGACGGTCTCCATCCCGGTCATCGGCAACGGCGATATCCGCAGCTATGAGGACGCGGTCAGCATGATGGAAGAGACGGGCTGCGCCTTCGTCATGGTAGGGAGGGGCGCCCTGGGGAACCCCTGGATCTTCCGGGAGCTGGATTGCCGCTACCGGGGAGAGCCCTTCGAACCTCCGACGGCGGAGGAGAAGCGGGCGATGATGGTCCGGCACTACAGGGCCATGGAGGCGGACAAGGGCGAGTACACCGCCGTCCGCGAGATGAGAAAATTCACCCCGAGATACCTGAAGGGCAGCGCGGGCAGCGCGGCGCTTCGGGGCAAGATCAACGACATAAAGACCGGCGACGCGTTTTGCCGGCTCATCGAAACAGAAAGCTTCAGATGACAGTGATGTGTTGAGTGGGCGGCGCTGAGGGATCGGCGCCGCCCTGTGCTTTTTGCCGGGCGCAGAAGGGATTTGCAGCATGAGACTGACGACAGCGATCAAAAAGAAACTGGCAGAGACCAAGGGACCGGACGGCACCTTCCACGCGGCGCGGATCGCGGAGGCGGCATCGGGACACATCCCGGAGCTGAGGAACGCGCCGGAGGCGGGCTGGCCGAAGTACTGTTTTGAAGTGCTGCTGTCCCGGCTTTATCCGGAGGCGGCGGAGATCAAGGAGGACCCGAAGTACCGGGAGGGCTTCGGCGCCTTCCTGACCCTCCTGAAGGAGGCCTACCGGATGGAGGCGGCGGGGCGCCGTTTCGACCCGACCCGGGACCTGTTCCCGGTGACGGAGGAGGAGGCGGTGGGCTCCGGCGTCGCGGAGGAATTCCGGACGCTCCGCAGGGTGGCGGAGGAGATGAACCTGAGCGTCCTCTACCGGCTCTCGGCGGACGTGACGCCGTTCAACACCATGGGCCACATGTACGGGGTCCACTACGTCTCCATGTACGTGGCCCGGCAGCTCAAGAAGGCGGGGGTCCCGGTGGACCTGCCGCTGATCTCCGGCGCCGCCATCGGCCACGACATCGGCAAATACGGCTGCCGCAAGGACGAGGCGAGGCGGGTGCCTTACCTCCACTACTACTATTCCGACGTCTTCTACCGGGAGCACGGCATGCCGACCATCGGTCACATCGCCGCGAACCACTCCACCTGGGACCTGGAGCTGGAGAACCTCTCCGCGGAATCCCTGATCCTGATCTACGCGGACTTCCGGGTCAAGAGCGGCCGGGACGAGGCGGGCAGGGAGGTCGTCCACTTCTACAGCCTGGCGGAGGCTTTTGATGTGATCTTAGGGAAGCTGGACAACGTGGATGCGGCCAAGGAGGCCCGCTACCGCAAGGTCTATGCGAAGCTCAAGAACTTCGAGGACTACATGGTCGAGAGGGGCGTGGAGACCGCCATGCCGGCCGACTGGGCGGAGGCTTTCCCGGAGCCGCATCCGGTGGTGCGGAACCGCGCTTTGCTGGAGGGCAAAGACGTGGTCGACCAGCTCAAATACATGTCCATCGCCCACAACATCCGCCTGATGAGCGTGCTGCAGGTGGACAGCGACCTGGCGGACCTGATCGAGGCGGCCCGGTCCGAGAACCAGTGGAAGAACCTCAGGACCTACATCGCGATCTTCGAGGAATACAATACCTATATGACCCAGCCCCAGAAGCTGATGAGCCTGCAGTTCCTCTACGAGCTGCTGGCGAACCGGGAAGGGGACATCCGCCGGCAGTCCGCCCGCCTGATGGGCAGGATCATCGCCGGATTCAACGAGAAATACCTGAAGGAGCTGCCGGAGGGCGTCCACCTGCCGAAGCGGGAGGTGACGGACCAGACCCTGTGCCGGGAGTACATCGAGAAGATCCTGAGCCCGGAGCGCCGGTTCACCGAGCAGCACCGCCAGAGGATGCGCTACACCCTGACCAGCCTCTTCGCCGGCATGTTCGAGAAGGCCACGGCGGCCCAGAAGAAGGGCTTCATCGACGCCCTCCGGCCGTACTACGAAGGCCCGCAGGAGGACGCGGAGCTCACCGTCGTGCTGCTTTGGGTGCTGGAACACCTGGAACGAAAGGCCTGTGACGCGAAGTTCCTCGCCGCTGCCGAAGGCTTCCTCGAGAAGGCGGAAGCCAGCGGGATCAAGGAGCAGCGTGTGGCGGCCCTCCGGGTGCGCCGGAACATGCTGGGAGAAGTAGACGAAAACACGTATTACGAAAACCTCCTAGAGATCCTGGGACTCCCATCGGATGCGGACGCCTTCCTGGAGACGGAGAGCACCCTCTTCCTGGACAACCTGAAGCTGAGCACCCACTGGATGATCAAGGTGGCCAACGTGGAGCTGATGAAGCGGTTCACCGGCGGACGGGCGGACCACAGCCACGACCTCCACTTCGGTACCCACCTGGTGAACCTCCTGAAGAACAGCGAGCGGGTCGCGGTCCGGCAGACCGCCGGCGACGCCCTGCTGGAGCTGGTCAAAGCCATGCCGTCCGCCCAGGCCAACGAGGTGGCGGTGGAGCTGTACAACGGCCTCACCATCGGCGACCGGCAGCTGGTGAAGTACGTGCCGCAGTACCTGGGCCGCATGATCCTGGAGCTCCCTGAGGCGGAGGTCGAGGAGATGATCGACACCCTGGAGAGCGAGATCTTCACCCTGGACACCCGGGTGGCGGCCTCCATGACGGCCACCATCGGCGTCATGCTGGAGTACTACGAGGGCTTCGCGGCCCGGCATCCGGAGGCGGGGAAGGCCTTCCACGAGAAGCGCAAGCTCCGGCTCCTCTACATCATGATCAAGGCCTACAGCCACTTCGACAGCGACCTGTCCCGGGACGTCCTGGCGGACCTGACCCGC
>CADCOV010000064.1 GCA_902803185.1 uncultured Eubacteriales bacterium | reverse complement strand
CTTCTCCGCAGCCATGCGCACCGGCGCGAGGATGGCCTCGTTCAGCTCCTTCTCGTCATCCACGTCCGGCACCGCCCGGAGCACGTCCGGCTGGGAGGCCAGGAACTCCAAAGTGATGTCGCCGGCGACGCCGAACTCCTGCTGGAGCTTCTTCAGGTTGTCATAATACTGTTTTGCGACAAGCGTATTCAGCTTGATGTTCACGTCCGCCTCGGTCAGGTTCTCCACCATGACGGAAACGTCCAGCTTGCCCCGCTTGACCGTCTCCTTGATCGCGGCCTTGATCTTCTCCTCCGCGAAGGCGTAGCGGCGGGCGGTCTTGACGGTGATGTCGCAATATCTGTGGTTCACGGAACGGATCTCCACGACGATGTTTCTCTTGCCGTCGCTGACCTCCGCCCTGCCGAACCCGGTCATACTCTTGATCATATTCTCCTCCATCGGGCCCACAATGACCCATTATGATCATTTTACCATAAGCGGCGCTCGTTGACAAACGGCTCCGCCGCTTATAGAATGGTTTTATCATTTCTTTGGAGGAAGCTATGGCATTTGACGGACTGGTGACCAGGGCGATGGTCACCGAGCTCAGGGAAAAACTGCTCCTGGGCAAGATCAACAAGATCTATCAGCCGGTCAAGGAAGAACTGGTGCTGAACGTCTACACCAGGGACGGCAACTACATGCTCTTCGCCTCGGCGGCGAGCGCGGACCCGCGGGTCCACCTGATCGATAAGAGCCCGGCCAACCCGCCGGTGCCTCTGGCTTTTTGCATGCTGCTCCGCAAGCACCTCACCGCGGGACGCATCGTGGCCATCGAACAAAAGGACTGCGAGCGGGTCATCGAGATCTCCCTGGAGACCGTCAGCGAACTGGGCTTCACCCTCTCCAAGAAGCTGATCTTCGAGATCATGGGCAAGCACAGCAACATCATCCTGGTGGACGCCCAGACCGGGAACATCATCGACAGCATCAAGCGCGTCTCCATCGACACCAGCAGGGTCCGGCAGGTCCTGCCGGGCAAGCGCTACGAATACCCGCCGGCCCAGGACAAGGTCGGCTTTGACGCCATCTCCGAGGAGGCCCTGGCAGCCCTTCCGCAGGACCGGAAGGCGGTCCTGAATGCCGTCGGCGGCATCTCCCCTGCCCTGGCCGCGGAGCTTGCGGCGAGGCAGGACCGGTACGCCTGGCTCAGGGCTTTGATCGAAGCCGCGGAGAACGGCACCGCCCGCCCGCACATCTACGACCTGGACGGCGAGCACCGGGAGTACCACATCGCGGACCTGGCCGAGTACGAGACCGGCTGCGAGCGGATCGACTACCCGACCCTGAGCGCCTGCGTCAACGCCTACTTCGAGGGCAAAGCCGCCACCGGCCGGGTGCGCCAGCAGGCCGGCCAGCTGGAGAAGCACACCGCCTCCCTCCTGGACAAGGCCCGCCTGAAGAAGCAGCGCCTGGAGGAGGACCTCCTGGCCGCGGAGGATTCGGAGTACCTCCGCATCTACGGCGAGCTCCTGACGGCGAACATCCACAACGTGAAGCCGGGCGCCTCCTCCGTGAAGGTGCTGAACTACTACGACGGCACCGAGGCCGAGATCCCGCTGGACCCGCGGTTCAGCGCCGCCAAGAACGCCCAGCAGTACTTCAAGCGCTACGGCAAGTCCCGCACCGCCCTGAGGGAGAAGGCCATCCAGATCGAGGAGAACGACGCGGACATCGCGTACCTGGAGTCGGTCCTCACCTACCTGGAGCACACGGAGCGGCCTGAGGAGATCGAAGCCCTCCGCGCCGAGCTGGAAGAGGGCGGCTACGTCCGCCGGCGCAAGGAGAAGGGCCGCAAGAAGAACTTCAAGGCCCAGCCTTACCGCTACACCTCCCCATCCGGCTTCCAGATCCTGGCGGGCCGCAACAACCGGGAGAACGACGAGCTCACCCTGAAGACCGCCGGCAAGACGGACCTCTGGTTCCACACCAAGGACATCCCGGGCTCCCACGTGATCCTGCTGCTGAAGGGCGCGGACCCCGCCCCGGAGGACATCTACTGCGCTGCCTCCGTCGCCGCCTGGCACAGCAAGGGCCGGGCCTCCGCCAACGTGCCGGTGGACTACGTCCCGGTGCGCTACGTGAAGAAGCCTTCCGGCGCGAAACCGGGCATGGTGATCTTCACGAACAACCGCACCGTCTACGTGGATCCGAAGCTGCCGGAAGGCGCGAAGTAAATCAAAGAAAGTACAGCCATGCCGCCACGGCATGGCTGTTTGTTTGCGGCCGGCCGGCATTTGTCGCAAACCTGCGTTTTGGCCCCATTTGTTCTCTCAAAACGCGTCTATTTCGCTTGCTGCGCCAAATTCCCGGCATCCGCGCCGATGATTTGTCGCAAACCTGCACTTTTGCCTCTTTTGTTCTCTCAAATCACGCCTTTATCGCTTGCTGCGCCAAACCGGCGCCGGCCACCCCACCAAATCAGAACCACCAGTTGAACTGGTGGTTTGCACAAGCCCTAAAAGGGCATGTTACTAGCAGCGTCTTAAGGCGCACTGAAGGTT
>CADCOV010000063.1 GCA_902803185.1 uncultured Eubacteriales bacterium | reverse complement strand
CCAGGGCATCAGCGGCCGCACCGCCTCCGTCGTGGGCCGCAAGCTCCGGGAGATCGCGGCGGGCCGCCAGGTCATCTGCATCACCCACCTGCCGCAGATCGCGGCGATGGCGGACCAGAGCTACCGCATCTACAAGGAGAGCGACGAAGCCGCCTCCTACACCCACGTGGCCCGGCTGGACCGGGAAGCCCGGATCGATGAACTTGCCCGCCTCCTGGGCGGCGAGACCGTCACCGAGCAGGCCAGGAGGAACGCCGTCGAGCTGATTGAGTCCGCGGAGCGTTCCAAATAGTAAGCATAATACGGATTACGTAAACTACACAGAAAGAGCAACCCTTCCGGGCTGCTCTTTTTTCGTCCAAGACATGAAAAGAGCGCGGGCTTTCGCCCGCGCTCCCTCGTTTCTTATAGGTTTATGCCCTGCTGAACGGCTTCGGGATGCGCAGCGTGTTGATGTTCATCAGCGCGTCTGTGCACGGCAGCTCGTCCGCCAGCTTGGCGTCCGCAGCCGGTACCAGCTTGACCTCCACCGGCGCCAGGGTGCCGCCCAGGATCTCGTCCATCTCCGCGTACTTGTACAGCGGCAGGATGTCCTCCATCTCGGTGCTGATGTCCCCTTCGTCCTCGAATCCGAAATCGTTCTCGAAGATGTAGGCCAGCTCAGCGGCGATCTCCCAGTTGTAGAGCTCGACTTCCTCGTCGATCACCGGTTCCGCCGGCAGGAGCCTGCGCTCGGTGTTGGTGTAGGTGCCGTAGGCGCTCATGGAGCCCGTTCCCGGTACGAACACGTCCGCCTTGGAAGCGGTCTCGGTCAGGTAGATGTCGGAGACCATCAGGAACTCCAGGCCGGACAGGTCCACATTCTCCGGATCCTCGCCGAAGATGATGAGGCCCTTCACGCCCTCCAGCGCTTCTGCACCGGCGCGGATGCCCATGTCCACCAGGCCCTGGGAGTTGTTCTTGGCCTTGACCTCCAGGATGCCGTCTCTCGGGGTGCCGATGTGGCCGGAGATCGCGGCGATGTCAGCCAGCAGCGCGGCAGCCTCGACGGAGACCACGTTCTGCTGGAAGACGATCATCGCCTTCTTCGCGCCCGCGTACAGCTCGGTGACAGCCTTGACGTCCTCGGTGACCTCAGCGTCCCCGACGGAGGCGCGGAAGGCCTCGAAGCCCTCGAGATCGGCGCCCTTGCCCATCTCGACCAGGCACTTGGCCATGCCCTTCAGGAAGGCGGTGTCGTTGGAGACCTCCACGACCTTCTCCGCGAAGGCGAAGGTGCTGCAGGCTTCCTCGGTGTTCAGGACCACGACCTTGGCGCCGGCTTCCGCCGCCTGCTTGATCTTGTTCCAGATCACCGGGTTGTGGTCTTTGATGAAGGCCGGTACCAGGATCACGTTGGTGGAGAGCAGCTCGTCGATGGTGTTCGGGGAAGCATCCAGGCCGAAGACGTCGAACAGCGCGTTGTGGCGGTTGTTGAAGCTGAAGACCTTCGCGCCCAGAACGTTCGCGAACTTCTTCATGACGTAGGCTTCCTCGTTGGTGTATCTGTCGGAGATGGCGACGGCGATGGAATCGGCGCCGTTTCTCAGCTTGATGGATTCCATCTTCTTGGCGGCCAGCATCAGCGCCTCGTGGTAGTCGGTCTCCTCGAGCTCGCCGTTCAGGCGTCTCACCATCGGATCCACGACCTTCTCCTCCAGGACGGAGACGTCAAAGCCCCACTTGCCCTTGCCGCAGCAGATGCCCTGGTTGACCACGCCGTCCTTGGCCGGGTTGGCTTTGATCAGCATGTCGCCGTAGGACTCGACGGCCAGGGTGCAACCGACGGAGCAGTTGGCGCAGGTCGTCTCGGTGCACTCGGTCTCGAGCGGCACTTCCTTCTGGATGGTCTGTCTCTCCTGCAGCGCACCCACCGGGCAGACGGACACGCACTGTCCGCAGCTCTCGCAGGCGGTGGCCAGGAGCGGCTGCTCCAGGGACGGCTTGACAACGGTATCGAATCCTCTGTGGACCAGGCCCAGGGCGCCGACGCCCATGACCTCGTCGCAGACTCTGACGCAGAGGCCGCAGAGGATGCACTTGTTCGGATCTCTGACGATGAACGGATGATCGTCCTCGAACTCTACCAGGTTCTTCTCGCCTTCGAGTCTCTCCGGCTGGACGTCGTATTCGTTCGCGTAGTCGATCAGCTTGCACTCATAGTAGTCGTGGCAACCGCACTCCAGGCAGCGGGAGGCTTCCGCCACCGCCTGCTCCTCGGAAAGTCCGGCGTAGACGACCTCGGTGAAGTTGTCCTTTCTCTCCTCCGGGGTGAGCTGGTCCGCCTTCTCGCGGCACATGCGCTCTCTGTCCTCGAAGGTCTTCTCGGTGACGTCCGTCCGCTCGACGAAGAACGGCTTGCGGTATTCCACGGCTTCCCCGTTCAGGTAACCGTCGATGACGATCGCGACCTTCTTCGCGTCCGCGATGGATTCTACGGCGATGGAGATCTTGTCGTTGCCGCAGTCGCCGCCGGCGAAGACGCCAGGCATGCTGGTCATGAAGGTCTTCGGATCGTAGACGATGCCGCCCTTCCTGGTCTTGTCGACGTCAAAGGCATCGGCGTCGACGGCCTGGCCGATGGCCAGGATGACGTTGTCCACGTCCAAAGTCTCGGTCTTGCCTTCCACAGGGATCGGCTTGCGTCTGCCGGAGGCATCCGGCTCGCCCAGCTCCATGACCTGCAGGACGATCTGCTTGACGTGGCCGTTCTCGTCCTTGAGGATCTCCAGCGGGTTAGTCAGGTTCTTGAAGATCACGCCTTCCTCTTCGCCCTCTTCGATCTCCAGGCGATCCGCCGGCATCTCGTTCTTGGTTCTTCTGTAGATGTTATAGACCTGCTCGGCGCCGAGTCTGACCGCGGTGCGGCAGGCGTCCATAGCGGTGTTGCCGCCGCCGACGATGGCGACTCTCTTGCCGAAGTCGATGTGCTCGCCCCTGACGACCTTGCGCAGGAAGTCGATGCCGCCCAGGACGCCCTCCGCGTCCTCGCCCGGGCAGCGGACGCCGGTGGATACCCAGGCGCCGATGCCGAGGAGCACCGCGTCAAAGTCGTTTCTGACGGTCTCGAAGGAGAGGTCGACGCCGATCTTGGTGTTCGGGACGATCTCCACGCCCATAGACTCGATGATGTCGATCTCCGCGTCCAGGACTTCCTTCGGCAGACGGTATTCCGGGATGCCGTAGCGCAGCATGCCGCCCAGCTTAGGCATGGCGTCGAAGATGGTGACGCTGTGGCCCTTCTGGCGCAGGAAGTACGCGGCGGAGAGGCCCATCGGGCCGCCGCCGATGATGGCGACGGACTTGCCGGTCTCCTCTTCGATCTCCGGGATGAAGTTCTCGTCCGCGCTGAGATCGTAATCGCCGGCGAATCTCTTCAGGGCGGCGATGCTCACCGGCTCGTCCACCAGCGCTCTGCGGCAGGCGTCCTCGCACGGATGCGGGCAGACGCGGCCGATGGAGGCCGGCAGCGGGATGCGGTCTTTGATCAGCTCGTTGGCCTTCTCGAATTCGCCGTTGGCGATGAGGCCCACGTAGCCCTGGCAGTCGGTGCCCGCCGGGCAGGCTCTCATGCAAGGGCCCTTGCAGTCGCCGTTATGGTTGGTGATCAAAAGCTCCAGGTTGGTCCTGCGGGACTCGATGACGCGCTCGGTCTGGGTCTTGATGACCATTCCCGGGGCGATGTTGGTGGCGCAGGCCTTGCAGAGCTTAGGATTGCCCTCTACCTCCACGACGCACAGGCCGCAGGCGCCGTAGATCTCGGTTCTCTCGTCGTAGCAGAGCGTCGGGATGAAGATGT
>CADCOV010000062.1 GCA_902803185.1 uncultured Eubacteriales bacterium | reverse complement strand
TTTTTATTTTTTCAGTGCCGGGTCCTGGCCGCCCTCCGGCGTGATGCAGAAGTAGGTGCAGCTGCCCTGGTAGACGAGCTTGTCCGCATCGTCCCGGATCTCCACCTCGATCAGGCAGGAGGTCTTCCCCCTGTGGACCACCTTGCTGGTGGCGGTGAGCTTCCCCTCCTTCGCGCCACGGACGAAGTTGGCGGTGGCCTGGGAGGTCACGTAGTACCGCCCGTCGGTGCGGGCCGTCATGCCGGAGCAGACGTCCGCCAGCGTGAACAGGGCGCCGCCGTGGACGAAGCCCCTGAGGTTCAGGGAATCCGGCACGATGTCCAAGGTCACCCGGGCGAAATCCGGCTGGATATCCTCCACAACGATATGGTTATGATTGGCAAATGCGTTGGCCTCGATCAGTTCACGGCTCTCCTCCAGCAGTCTGCTCATCCTGGTCCTTTCCGGGCAGTGCCCTCTCATCGTCTCATCATTTTGTCGATCCCGGCGAGGCGGTCCAGGGCCGCCCGCATCGTCTCCTCCCGCTTCGCGAAGTTGAGGCGGATCAGGTGGTTCACCGGCTCCCGGAAGAACCCGGAGCCCGGCACCGCGCCGACGCCCACCTTCGCCGCCAGATCCTCGCAGAAGGCCACGTCGCTCTCATAGCCGTACTTACCGATGTCCAGCAGGACGTAGAAGGCCCCGTGGGGATCGTTGTGGACGATGCCGATGTCGTCGAGACCCTCCAGCAGGAACCTGCGCTTTGCCGTGTAGATCCTGAGGAGTTCGTCGTAATAGCTTTGGTCCGCCAGCAGGCCCGGGATCACCGCCTCCTGCAGCGGCGTAGCGGCGCACACCGTCAGGAACTCGTGGATCTTCCGGAGGCGCTCGGTGATCTCCGGCGGCGCGATGGTGTAGCCGATCCGCCAGCCGGTGATGGAATAGGTCTTCGACAGGGAGCTGCAGCTGATGGTCCGCTCCCGCATCCCCGGCAGCGTGGCGAAATACACGTGCTCGTACGGGGCGTAGACGATGTGCTCGTAGCACTCGTCGGTGATGACATAGGCGTCGTACCTGCGGACCAGGTCGGCGATCAGGAGGAGCTCCTCCCGGGTGAACACCTTGCCGCAGGGATTGTTCGGGTTGCACAGGATCAAAGCCTTCGCCCCCGCCCGGAAGGCGTCCTCCAGCCTCTCCGGATCAAAGCTGTACGTCGGCGGCGTCAGCGGGATGAACACCGGCTCGCCGCCGCAGAGGATGGTGTTCGCGCTGTAATTCTCGTAGAACGGGGAAAAGACGACGACCTTGTCTCCCGGATCCACCACCGCCATCGCTGCCATCATCAGGGCCTCGGTGCCCCCGCAGGTGATGACGATCTCCTTCTCCGGATCGATCTCCATCCCCATGAAGCGCTTCTGTTTGGCCGCCAGGGCCTCGCGGATATCCATCGCGCCGGAGGTCAGGGAATACTGGTGGCAGTTCTCCTCCGTCAGCGCTCGGAGCCGCGCCAGGATCTCCGCCGGCGGGTCCAGGTCCGGGAACCCCTGGGAGAGGTTCACCGCGTCGTAGCGGCTGCAGACCGCTGTCATATGGGCAAAGATCGAATCCTGCAGCGTCAGGGATCGATCGGATAACTTTCTCATTTCTTTCCTCCTCTGTCCGCCGCCTTCCGGGCCGCGACGACCCGGTCGAGGCCCGCCAGGTCCTTGAGGCACCGGATATCCTTGAAGGCGCCGCTCTCCCGGAGCAGGGCGGGTACGCTCTCCCCCTGGTCAAAGCCGATCTCCATCATCAGGACGCCGCCCTTCTCCAGGTGGTCGCCTGCCTCCGCCGCCAGCCTGCGGTAGAAATCCAGGCCGTCCGCGCCCCCGTCCAGGGCGCTCATCGGCTCGTGGTCCTTGACCTCCGTCTGGAGGGTCCCGATGACCTCCGTCGCGATGTACGGCGGGTTGCAAAGGATCATGTCGAACCTGCGGCTGCGGAACCTGCCCTTGAACGGGGCGAAGAGGTCCCCCTGCTCCAGTTTCACGTTCTTGCCGACCCCGTTCTCCTCGGCGTTCTGTTTCGCCAGGGCGAGGGCGCCTTCGCTGACATCGGACAGGGTGACCCTGGTCTTCGGCGCCAGCTTCGCCACGGAGACGCCGATGGCGCCGCTGCCGCAGCAGAGGTCCAGGACGCTCCATTCCCTGCGGGCGACGGCGAAGGTCTCACCGGACAGGCTGCCGTCTTTGATCACGGACAGGGCCTGCTCCACCAGGACCTCCGTGTCCTGGCGGGGGATCAGCACCCGCGGGTCCACCTTAAAGGGCAGGCCCATGAACTCGGTGCTGCCGGTGATGTACTGCAGCGGTTCCCCGCTGCTCCTGCGGTCGATCAGGGCGAAGTACTTGTCGCAGTTCGCGTCGGACAGGACGTTCTGGTACTCCAGGATGATCCTGGCCGGCGGCAAGTCCAGCATATAGCAATACAGGGTCTTGCTGTCCCGGGCCGCGTCGGCGATCCCGGCGTCCAAAAGCTGTTTCTCTCCTAATTTCAATATCTCTCTGACGGGAAGACTCATCGATCTACCTTTCTTCTATGACATGGGGCTCGATCAGGTTGGCGTCCAGATCGCAGATCCCCTCGATATATGGCGCATCCGGCGGCACCAGCACCGCCTTCATGGAGACGATCGCCACCTCCAGCTCCTCGTCCGACGGCGGCCTCGTGGTCAGCTTCTGCAGATACAGCCCCGGCATGCTCAGGACCTTGACCAGCCAGTTGTCGCTGCGCCCCGCCCACTTCAGGAGCTCGTAGGACAGCCCCGCCACCAGCGGGATCAAAACGATCCGGGACAGGAGCCGGAGCATCACGTTCGGCCAGCCCAGCAGGGAGAACAGGATCAAAGAGATCACCATGACGAACATCAGGAAGCTGGTCCCGCACCGCGGGTGCAGGGTGTAGAACTGCTGGGCGTTCTCCGGCGTCAGCGGGAGGCCGTTCTCATAGCAGTGGATGGTTTTGTGCTCGGAGCCGTGGTACTCAAAGGTCCGGCGGATGTCCTCCATCCGGCTGATGGCCGCGATGTAGGCGACGAAGATCAGGATCCTGAGGACGCCCTCCGACAGATTCAGCACGAGGACGCTGTCCACGACCTTCCCCAGCAGGTTCACCACCACCGTCGGCAGCAGGATGAACACGCCCACGGTGAAGGCGAGAGCCATGGCCACGGCCGCGTAGATCATCAGGTTCCAGGCCGCCTTCTCGCCGAACTTCCGGTTCAGCCACTGCTCGAAGCGGCCCGGCTCCTCGGCCTCCGCCTCCTCCGGCGCATAGGCCTCCAGCACGTCCGCCGAGTAGAGCAGCGTCTTCATCCCGCCCACCAGGGAGGTGACGAAGGCGATGACGCCCCGGACCACCGGGATCTTCATCCACTTGCCCGGCTTCTTCAGGGGCTGGGTCTTCACGTGGATGCGGCCGTCCGGCACCCGCACGGCCACCGCCATCCGGTCCGTCCCCCGCATCATGACGCCCTCCATGACCGCCTGTCCGCCGATCGAGGTCGGGCAGGCCTCCTTAAGAAAAATCTTGCTGAGATCCATTTCTTCTCCTCAGGCGAGCCGCCCTCAGCGGTTCACCAGCACTTTTTTGATGATCTGAATGAAATTGCGGTTGTTGGT
Organism: uncultured Eubacteriales bacterium; assembly: GCA_902803185.1. Classification (GTDB taxonomy): domain Bacteria; phylum Bacillota; class Clostridia; order Peptostreptococcales; family Anaerovoracaceae; genus Eubacterium_B. The sequence continues at coordinate 1,460 of CADCOV010000062.1, read as the reverse complement.
GGTGTGGGCCAGGTTGTCGATGATGGTCTCCGTCACCTCCTGCGGCGGCAGGTTGCTCATCGCCCGGCGCATCGCCCAGATGGCCTCCAGCTCCTCCGGGGTCATCAGCAGGTCCTCCCTCCGGGTCCCGGAGCGGCCGATGTCGATGGCCGGGAAGATCCGCTTCTCCGACAGTCTCCGGTCGAGGTGGAGCTCCATATTACCTGTACCCTTAAACTCCTCATAGATCACATCGTCCATGCGGGAACCGGTCTCCACCAGCGCCGTCGCCAGGATCGTGATGCTGCCGCCCTCCTCCAGGTTCCGGGCCGCGCCGAAGAACTTCTTCGGCTTGTACAGAGCGCTCGGGTCGAGGCCGCCGGACAGGGTCCGCCCCGACGGCGGCTCCACCAGGTTATAGGCCCGGGCCAGCCTGGTGATGGAATCCAGCAGGATCACCACGTCCTTCTTGTGCTCCGCCAGCCGCTGGGCCCTGGCCAGCACCATCTCCGCCACTTTGACGTGGTGCTGCGGCCGTTCGTCAAAGGTCGAATAGATGACCTCGCTGCTCTCCCGAAGGGACCGCTTCATGTCGGTGACCTCCTCCGGCCGCTCGTCCACCAGGAACACGATCAGCTCGCAGTCCGGGGCGTTGGTCTCGATGCTGGCGGCGATCCGCTTGAGCAAAGTGGTCTTGCCCGCCTTCGGCGGCGCGACGATGAGGCCCCTCTGGCCCTTGCCGATCGGCGCGATGAGGTCGATCAGCCGCATGGAGAGCTCCTTTGGGGTGGTCTCCAGGGTCAGCCTCTCGTTCGGGAAGATCGGGGTCAGGCTGTCGAAATCCGGCCTGCGAATGGCCACCCCCGGCTCCTCGTCGTTCACGGTATTCACATATAACAGCGCCCCGAACCGCTCGCCCTCGTTCGGCAGGCGGGAGATGCCGTGGATCTTGTCGCCGGTCTTCAGGTTGAAGCGGCGGATCTGGGTCGGGGACACGTAGACGTCCTTGTCGCTGGTCAGGAAGTTATCAAAGCGCAAAAACCCGAAACCGTCCTCGGACATGTCCAGGATGCCGGTGACCTCCGGCCGCGGCCGGGCGTCCCGGATCTCCCGGGCGGTCATCTTCCGGGCAGGCTTCTCCTCCCCCTGGGCCGGCGCCGCTTCCTCCTTCGGCTCTTCCTTTGGTTCTTCCTTCGGGGCCTCCGCCGGCTCCTCCTTCGGGGCCTCCGGCAGGGTCTCAGCCGGTGCGGCCGGGGCAGGCGCCTCGGCTTCTGGTGCAGGGGCAGGCGCAGCTGCCTCCGCCGGTTTCTCTTCCGGCTTCGCTTCGGCCGGCTTCTCCTCCGGAGCGGCCTCCGGCGCAGGGGTCTCGGCCTTCTTCGCCGGGGTGCGGCGGGTCCGCTTCTTCGGCGCCTCCGCCGGGGCTTCCGCAGCCGTCTCCTCCGGGGCTGCCTCGGCTGCAGGGGTTTCGGCCTTCTTCGCCG
>CADCOV010000061.1 GCA_902803185.1 uncultured Eubacteriales bacterium | reverse complement strand
GGCCGCCTCCTCGTCGATGTCGTAGAGCGGGGCGAAGTTCCTGCAGTGGCAGGTGACGCCGTCCTCCGCGTCCAGGGTGAAGGCGTGTACGCCGGTGACCTGGTAGTGCTCGGAGAGCTTGGAGAGCTGCGGCATGTCAGGGGCCAGGGCAGCCAGCTCCTCCCGGGAACCGACCGGCATCATGATGTCCGGCAGGCCGGTGGAGATCAGCATAGGGAGAAGCTCCAGCGTGGAATCGTACTCACCGCCCATGACGTCGTACAGCGCATCCAGGCCCAGCGGGGTATCGATCTTGCCGATGTACTTCGGGGCTGCCATGTCCATCATGACGAAGCCGTTCTTCACCTCGATGGTGAGGTCGCCGGCCAGGGTGTGGTTGATGCAGGTGCAGTTCTCCTCGATGACGCCGGAGCTCATCAGGCAGTAGAAGGACGCGATGGTGGCGTGGCCGCAGAGGTCTACCTCGGCGGCAGGGGTGAAATAACGGATATTGAACTCGTGGTCGCCCACCTTGCGGATGAAGGCGGTCTCCGAGTAGCGGAGTTCCGCCGCGGTCAGACGCATGGTCTCGTCTGCCGGGAAGTCGGCGCCCTCCGGCAGGATCACGACGCCCGCCGGGTTGCCGCCAAAGAGCTGTTCGGTGAACGCGTCAGCGATAAAGAATTTCATAGCAGTTGCCTCCTCATTCTCCACCCGTCCTGCAGGCCACGCGCGGCCCGCCGGCAGGCGGTTCGGTTACCTTCAGTATAGTATTTGGACTATGGAAAAGCAAGGATGTGTGATATAATAGTCCCCGTGATTTGTTTTGGGAGGATGGATATGACTGAGATCGGAGAGAAGAAATCTTTTATTGGCAGATACGCGAAACTCCTGGTGGTGCTGGCGACCATCGCCGGCGCGACCAGCGGGATCTTCGCCAACCTGACGGCGGCGCCGCCGCTGGCCATCGGGTTCTGGCGGCTCACCATCGCGCTGCCGTTTTTCGCGGTGCCGGTGTTCACCAAGGGCCGGGACACACTGAAGACGCTGACCGGGAGGGACATCGGGATCTCCCTGCTGGCGGGGCTGTTCCTCTTTGTCCACTACTTCAACTGGTTCAGCGCGGTCAAGCTGACGAACGTCAGCAGCGCTTCGGTGCTGGCGGCCCTGCATCCGCTGGTGGTTTTGGTGGCGATGGTCTTCGTCTTCAAGCAGAAGGTGGGGATCCGGCCGGTCCTGGGCATCGTGCTGGCCCTGCTGGGCGGCGCCATGGTGGCCGGGTTCGACTACACCCAGATGTCCCAGGGGGATTTCAAGGGTGACATCTGCGCCTTCCTGGCGGCCTTCGGCATGGGCGTCTACTTCGTCCTGGGCAATGAGGCCCGCAAGACCGTGGCCGGTCCGACCTACGTCATGCTCTGCTTCTTTGCCTGCTGGGTGTGCTTCACCATCGGCATGGTCGCGACCCATACGCCGTTCCTGGCCTACACGGTCCGGGACTTCCTGTGCCTGATCGCCCTGGCCCTGGTGTGCCAGATCGGCGCCCACGGCCTGTTCAACCTGTGCATGGGCCACGTCAATTCCCTGTACGTCTCCGCGGTGGAGACGGCGGACCCGGTCTTCGCGACGATCCTGGGGGTCGTCGTCCTGCACCAGATCCCGTCGGTCACGGCGGTGGTGGGCTGCATCGTCGTCGTCCTGGGGCTCCTGTACTTCAACTACTGGACCTCTCAGAAACCGGCGTAGGGGACGAACAAAACGCAAGTTTATGCGGGCGCGGCCCGCTGACATATGATATAATGTAACTAACTAAAGTGACTGACAGGAGGAATCATTCCATGGAACAGAGAGAAAGAAGAGTGGGAACGGTCTCCCGCGGCATCCGCTGCCCGATCATCCGGGAGGGCGACGACCTGGCTGCCATCGTGACGGACAGCGTCCTCGAGGCGGCTGAGTGCGAGGGCTTTGCACTCAGAGACAGAGATGTGGTCGCCATCACCGAGTCCATCGTGGCGAGATCCCAGGGCAATTACGCCAGCGTCGACGACATCGCCGCGGACGTGAAGGCCAAGCTGGGCGGCGGCACCATCGGCGTCATCTTCCCGATCCTCTCCCGCAACCGCTTCGCGATCTGCCTCAAGGGCATCGCGCGCGGCACGAAGAAGATGTATCTGATGTTCGGTTATCCGTCAGACGAGGTCGGCAATCATCTCATCAGCATGGACGATGTGGACGCCGCCGGGGTCGATCCCTATAAGGACGTCCTCACCGAAGCCCGCTTCAGAGAGCTCTTCGGCTACAAGAAGCACAGGTTTACAGGCGTCGATTACATCGAATACTATAAGGAACTGGTCACGGCCGAAGGCTGCGAGGTCGAGATCCTCTTTGCCAACGATGCTCGGGCCATCCTGGACTACACGAAGAACGTCATCACCTGTGATACCCACACTCGTGAGCGCAACAAGCGCCTGCTTACGGCTGCCGGCGGCGAGACCGTCATGGGCCTCGACGGCATCCTCAACGCGCCGGTGGGCGG
>CADCOV010000060.1 GCA_902803185.1 uncultured Eubacteriales bacterium | reverse complement strand
CCGTTCGAGGACAAGCTGACATCCAACGCGGTCTACCAGTCCACGCTCCTCACCATGGCGGAGTCCCTGAAGTACGGCATCGTCTCCACCAGCGACATGTACTACTTCGTCGAGGACATGGTGCGGGCCGTGGAGGAGAGCGGCTGCAAGGCCAACATCTCCCGCTCCATCACCAACCCTATGGGGGACGACCCGGCAGGCCTCGTCTCCATGGCGGAGGCCCACGATGTGGTCCGCAGGTTCCACGGCAGCGCCGACGGCAGGATCCGGATCGACGCCTCCCTCCACGCGGAGTACACCTCCAACGAGGAGACGGCGCGGGCGGTGGCGGACTACGCGAAGCAGTACGGCATCCGCATGCACGTCCACGTCTCCGAGACGAAGTCGGAGCAGGAGGAGTGCAAGGGCAGGCACGGCGGAAGGACGCCGGTCCGCTACCTGGCGGACTGCGGGATCTTCGACACCCCGTCCATCGCGGCCCACTGCGTCTGGATCGAGGGCGAGGACTACGACATCCTCCGGGAGAAGGGCGTCACCGTGGCCACCAACCCGGTCAGCAACCTCAAGCTGGCCAGCGGCATCTGCGACGTCAAAGCTTTGATGGATGCAGGAGTGAGAGTCGCCATCGGCACGGACAGCGTCGCCAGCAACAACAACCTCAGCATGTTCGAGGAGATGAAGACCATGGCCCTCCTGGCCAAGGTCAAGCACATGGACCCGACCCTGATCACGCCGAAGCAGGCGCTGACCATGGCGACGAGGAACGGCGCGCTGGCCCAGGGCAGGGAGGACAGCGGCATCCTGAAGGTGGGCGCCAGGGCGGACCTGGTCATGCTCCGGACGGATACGCCGAACATGCAGCCTTGCCACGACCTTCTGAACAACATCGTCCTCTCCGCGACGGACAGCGACGTCGCCGCCACCATCGCGGACGGCAGGGTGTTATATAAGGACGGAGAATTCACCACGATCGACGTGGAGAAGACAGCTTACGAAGTGGACCTGGCGGTCAAAGACATCCTTTCCCGCCTGTAACTTTTGACGGAGTCAATCATGAGCGGCAACAAAATGCTAAAGGGCGCTGCCATCATCGGCATCGCCGGCGTGATCGTCAAGATCATGGGCGCCTTCTTCCGCATCCCGCTGACCAACTGGCTGGGAGCGGGAGGCATCGCCTATTACAGCTTTGCCTACACGATCTACGCGGCGCTTGTGGTGCTGGCGACGGCCGGTTTCCCGGTCGCCATCTCCCGGCTCGTGTCGGAGAACATCGCCCGCAACCAATACAAAAATGCCCACAGGGTGTTCAGCGTCTCCATGGGGATGATGGCCGCGATCGGCCTCGTCCTCTTCGCGATCTGCTACTTCGGCGCAGGGTTCATCGTCGGCACCCTGATGAAGAACCCGGGGGCCACATTGGCGGTCAAAGCCATTGCCCCGGCGCTGCTGTTCGTCCCGCTGCTTTCCGCGATGCGGGGCTACTTCCAGGGGCGGCAGAACATGAACCCGACGGCGATCTCCGAGATCGGGGAGCAGGCGGCGAGGGTCATCATCGGCCTGTACCTGGCGTCCTCCTTCCTCTCTACAGGTGAGGAGAGGGCGGCGGCGGGCGCCAGCTTCGGCGCCACCGTGGGCTCGGTGTTCGGCCTTGGCGTCATGATCCTCATCTACATGCTGAACCGCAACGTCATCATGTATAAGATCCAGCGCTACGACCAGACCGCGGAGGAGGTCTCCAGGATCGTCAAGCAGATCCTGCTGATCGCCGTACCGGTCATTATCGGCGCGGAGATCATGCCGATCATGAACCTGGTGGACACCAGCATCGTCATGCGGCGCCTGCAGGCCACCGGATGGACCCTGGATGAGGCGAAGTATCTCTACGGCCTCATCAGCGGCTACTGCTCCACACTGATCGGATTCCCGCAGATCTTCACCCAGGCGGTGGCGATCAGCCTTGTCCCGGCCATCGCCCGGGCGACCGCCCTGCAGGACAGGGAGGGGATCATCGAGAACACGGCCCTGGGCTACCGTCTGACCATGGTCATGGCGCTGCCGTGCGCGGCGGGCATCCTGGCCCTGGCCAAGCCGATCCTGTTCCTGCTTTACCCGACCAAGCTCGACGAGGCGGCTGACGCCGCGCCGACGCTGATGCTCTGTACCCTGGGACTGATCGCCCTCGCCATCAGCCAGACCTCCACGGGCGTGCTGCAGGCCATCGGCAAGCAGAACCTGCCGGTCATGCACCTGGCTGCCGGTACGGCGGTCAAAATGGTCACGTCCTTCATTCTGGTGGGCATCCCGGTCCTGAACATCAAGGGCGCGGCCCTGGGCACGATCGCCGCCTACGTGGTCTCCTTCGTGCTGAACAACATATCGGTCCGCAAATACACGGGGATCCGCTTCAACTATATCCAGATCTACGGCAAACCGGGACTGGCGTCCCTCGTCATGGGCGTCGTCGTCTTTGCCGTCCATCTGGGACTGGATAAGGTGATCGGCGGCAACATCGCCACCGTGGCATCCGTCATGGTGGGCGTCATCATCTACGCCCTGCTGTTCGTCGCCCTCAGGATCGTGACCCCGGAGGAGCTGGAGACCGTATCGATCGGCCGCAAGATGAACCGGATCATCAGGAAGATCCCGGGCCTGAGATGGGAGTAGGAGTATCGATGGAAAGCATGCGCAACGAGGCATACGCCTATTTATATGAGCCGGCAAAGACGCCGGGGGAGGCCGCGGAGCGGCTGGTGGCTTTGATGAAGGTCCTCCGGGCGAAGTGCCCCTGGGACAGCGTCCAGACCCACGAGACCCTGCGCCGCTGCATGATCGAGGAGGCCTACGAGGTGGTGGACGCCATCGAGCGGGACGACACCGAAAACCTGCGGGAGGAACTGGGGGACGTGGCCCTTCAGGTGGTCATGCACGCAGAGCTTGCGGATGAGGAAAAGGCCTTCGACTTCACCGACCTGGTGAACGAGGAATGCGAGAAGATGATTCGCCGGCACCCGCACATTTTTTCGGATGTTGACGCTAAAACAGTTGACAAAGTACTGCAGAAATGGGAAAATATTAAAGTCAGAGAGCACGGAATCACATCGCAGACGGAGAGGCTCAGAGGCGTGCCGAAGGCACTCCCTGCGCTGATCAGAAGCGAGAAGATCCAGAAGCGCGCGGCAGAGGTCGGATTCGAATGGGAGTCCGCCGAAGACGCGCTGCGGAAGGTCTCAGAAGAAGTCGAAGAGTTCCGAGAGGCTATGGCGGAGGCAGATCCGGCCAATGTCCAAGAGGAGTTGGGCGATTTGCTTTTTTCTGTGGTCAATGCGTCCAGATTTGCCGGAGTGGATCCAGAGGAGGCCCTGCATCAGGCAGCGGTCAAGTTCACGGAGAGGTTCGCGAAAGTCGAGTCCCTCGCCGCGGACCGCGGAAGGTGCCTCAGGGATCTGTCGAAGGCTGAGATGGCGGCTCTTTGGGATGAAATCAAGTAAGTGATTCGAGTGTTCAGTTTTAAGGAGGAAATTGATTATGAACAAGGCTGAATTAGTGGCAGCAGTTGCCGAGAAGACGAACTTTACTAAGAAGGATGCAGAAGTCGCGATCAACGCTTTTCTGAGCTGCGTGCAGGATGCCCTTGTTGAGGGCGAGAAGGTCCAGCTGATCGGTTTTGGTACCTTCGAGACCAGAGCGAGAAAGGCTCGCGAAGGCAGAAACCCGAGGAAGCCGGAAGAGACCATCAAGATCGACGCTTCCAAGGCTCCTGTATTCAAGGCCGGCAAGGCTCTGAAGGACGCTGTCAATAAATAATCGACTTAGGCTTTGATCTTGAGGCAGCTCCGCTTGGAGCTGCTTCTTTATTTCTGTGATATAAAGGAAGAACGATGCGCTTAGACAAGTATCTGAAGAACTCCCGCCTGATCAAGCGGCGGACCGTCGCTAAGGAGGCCTGCGACGAACAGCGGGTCAGCGTGAACGGCCGGGTCGCCAAGGCCGGCACGGAGGTGGAAGTGGGGGACGTGATCCACATCGAATTCGGCAACAGCTCCATCGAGGTCCGGGTCCTGGACATCAAGGATTCGGCCCGCAAGGAGGACGCCGCGGGCATGTACGAGGTCATCGAAGGGTGACCGAATTGAACGGGTCGGGAGAATACTCTGTTTTCGATAAATTTGCCCAAAAGGCATTGACAAACCCCGATACCGGTGATAATATAATGAAGCTGTCGCTGAACAGCGGACTTAAAAAAGAATAAAAAAGTTCTTGACAAGGCTGCTGAGAAGTGATAGTATATAAAAGCTGTCCGGAAGGACAGATGAACCTAGAAAACCTCATAGCATAGAAAAAGTCAACTAACAAACCATTTAGTAAATGGTAAGACGAACCGAATGGTT
>CADCOV010000059.1 GCA_902803185.1 uncultured Eubacteriales bacterium | reverse complement strand
TTCGTGGCCTTCTGAGGCAGGACGGCGGCGCTTTCGACCAGGGCGTACCGGCATACGTCCTTGCGCTGGGAGAGCATCTCCAGCAGGACCTGGCCGCCCAGGGACAGGCCGCAGATCATGAGGACCCGGCCGCCCAGGCGCTCATCGATGAAGGAGAGAATCTCCGCCGCGTTGTCCTCGATGGTCGTGAAGGGATGGTCGCTCTCTGCGTGGCCGTCCAGGATCGGCATGATCACGCGATAGCCTTTCTTTTCCAGAAGCGAGGCCGCTTCCCGACAGCTCCACCAGGACAGCCCGCCGCCGTGGAGCAGCAGGATCGCCTTAGGTTTTTCTTTTCCGAATTGCATAAAGTTCATGGTTCTGCCTCCGAATCAAAATAATGATCTCTGGTATCAGTATTTCACTATAAGGGAAAGAAATCAAGAAAACAGGCGGGAACTTCTGCTCCCGCCTGTTTCACATCCGCATGCTTTTTCTGTTACAGCCTGCCGGCGAACTCGCGGATCTCGGTGAGCTTCGCCTCGGAGCCGTTCTCTTCACCTGCGGCGGTGATGATGCCCATATCCTCCATGCCGAGATAACCGGACATGATCTTGTAGGTGGCGATGGCGCCGTCGTAGACACCCGGGGAGCCGGAGGAGAGCAGCAGAGCGGACTTCGTGGCCTTGACCGGCTTGCCGATGGCGTAGACGCGCTGGGCCGCCGCGTAGAGCTGGGCGGTCATCGCAAAGTAGTAGATCGGGGAGGCGTAGACGATCATGTCCGCTTCCTTGTAGGCCGGCATGATCTGCTCGATGTCGTCCTTCTGGATGCAGGTGCCCTGTCCCTTGGTGTGGCAGTATTCGCAGCCCAGGCAGCCGCCGATCTTCATGCGGCCGACGTGGTAAACTTCGACTTCGTGACCCGCAGCCTCAGCGCCTTCCTTGAAGGCGGCGACCATGGCGGCGGTGTTGCCCTTCTTCGGGCTTCCGTTAAAAATCGCGATCTTCATGACAGTTCCTTTCTCTTTATCAAAGTCAGCGCCGTGGCGCCTGATGTCTGCCTCCATTATAGCACGTTTTATTCGATTGTACACTATTTATTTTTGCAAAATCGAAATGAATATACGGGGCGTACTTTCACGAAAAATACACGCATCATGCACCGTTTCTGATATAATAAAAGGAAGTATGGGCACGTGTCCCGCAAAGGAGGAGACCATGGGAAAGGACGTCATCGTGGCCTGCGACTTCCCGTCCAAGGAGAAGACGCTCGCCTTTCTGGATCAGTTTACGGAGAAAAAGCCTTTCGTCAAGATCGGCATGGAGCTGTTCTACGCGGAGGGACCGGACATCGTCCGGGAACTCAAGGCCAGGGGCCACAGGGTGTTCCTTGATCTCAAGCTCCACGACATCCCGAATACGGTGAAGAGTGCGATGGCGGTCTTGTCCGGCCTTGGGGCGGACATCGTGAACGTCCACGCCGGCGGCGGCGTCCCGATGATGAAGGCGGCCCTGGAGGGGCTGACCCGGGAGGACGGCACCAGGCCTCTGTGCATCGCGGTGACCCAGCTCACCTCCACCGACCAGGAGACGTTGGAAAATGACCTGATGATCCACGCGCCGATCAAGGACGTGGTCACCCATTACGCGAAAAACGCGGCCGGCGCCGGCCTGGACGGCGTGGTGTGCTCCCCGCAGGAGGCGGGGCTGGTGCACGGCAGCTGCGGAGAGGGCTTCCTCACGGTGACGCCGGGCGTCCGGTTCGCCGATGGGGACAAGGGGGACCAGAAGAGGGTCATGACCCCGGCCCAGGCGAAGGCCGAAGGCTCCGACTACATCGTCGTGGGCCGGCCGATCACGAAGGCAGAGGACCCGGTGGCCGCCTACGAGCGCTGCCTCAGGGAATTCGTGGACTGAAAGAGTAACAGCAAAGGAGACGACAATGGAAAGACAGATCGCCAAGGACTTGTTATCGATCAAAGCCGTATTCTTCCGGCCGGAGGAACCCTTCACCTGGGCCAGCGGCATCAAGAGCCCGGTCTACTGTGACAACCGGCTGACCCTGACAGCCCCGGCGGTGAGGAACCACGTGGAAGAGGGACTGGCCGCTTTGATCAAAGAATATTATCCGGAGGCGGAGGTGCTGATGGGCACCGCCACCGCGGGCATCGCCCACGCCGCCATCACCGCCCACATCCTGGACCTGCCGATGGGCTACGTCCGGTCGGGCGCCAAGGACCACGGCCGCAAGAACCGCATCGAGGGCCGGCTGGAGCCGGGCCAGAAGGTGGTCATCGTGGAGGATCTCATCTCCACCGCCGGCAGCTGCGTGGACACCTGCGAGGCACTGAGAGAGGAGGGCGCGGAGGTTTTGGGCGTGGTCTCCATCTTCACCTATGGAATGAAGAAGGGATTGGAAAGACTGGCTGCGGCCGGACTTGTCAACCATTCTTTGACGAACTTTGACATTATCGCCGAGGTCGCTGCAGAGGAAGGATATATCGCCGAAGCGGACATCGCCCGCCTCATCGCCTTCCGGGATGACCCGTCGGACGAGAGCTGGATCGGCAAATAAGGAGGAGACATGAGAAGCGTCATCGACATCGTAGACCTGACCGTAGAAGAACTGGATGCCATGCTGAAGACAGCCTGCGACATCATCGACCACCCGGAGAAGTACAGCGAGGCCTGCAAGGGAAAGAAGCTGGCGACCCTGTTCTATGAACCGAGCACCAGGACCCGCCTGAGCTTCGAGGCAGCCATGTGGGAGCTGGGCGGGAGCGTCATCGGATTCTCCGGCGCCGGCAACTCCTCCGCCAGCAAAGGCGAGAGCGTGGCGGACACCGCCCGGGTGGTCTCCTGCTATGCGGACATCATCGCCATGCGCCACCCGAAGGAGGGCGCGCCGCTGGTGGCGGCTTTGAACGGCACCGTTCCGGTGATCAACGCCGGCGACGGCGGCCACTGCCATCCGACCCAGACCCTGGCGGACCTCCTCACCATCTACAGGGAGAAGGGCGGTTTTGACGGACTGACCGTGGGCTTCTGCGGCGCCCTGAAGTACGGCCGCACCGTCCACTCCCTGATCAACGCCCTGACCCGCTACAGCGGCGTGAAGATCGTTTTGATCTCGCCGAAGGAGCTGGCGATCCCGGCCTACATGAAGACCGAGGTCATGGACCCGGCGGGCATGGAGTACGTGGAGACCGCATCCCTGGAGGAGGCGATCCCGGAGCTGGACATCCTCTATATGACCAGGATCCAGCAGGAGCGGTTCGACGACCGGGCCGAGTACGAGCGCCTCAAGGACAGCTACGTCCTGAACGCGGAGAAGCTCGCCGCGGCCAAACCGGACTGCCAGGTCCTCCATCCGCTGCCTAGGGTGAACGAGATCAGCATCGATGTGGACGACGACCCGCGGGCCTGCTCTTTCAAGCAGGTGCTGTACGGCAAGTACATGCGCATGGCCCTCATCCTGAAGCTGCTCGGCGAGGCGAAGGCCGAGAAGAAGAACGTCACCAGGGAACTGGTGATGGCGGCGGCGAAGCGCATGGACGGCCATCGCTGCCCGAACAACAAATGCATCATGACGATCGAGCAGGAGCTGGCGCCGCTGGTCAAGACGGCGGGAGACGGCCATCTGCGCTGCGCCTATTGTGACGCTGCGGTCGAGTAATCAGCCGGAACCGAGGATATAGATTGGAAAAGTCAACACACATACAGCTGGAGCATCTGGAGTACCCGGATGCCACCATGTACGATATGGTCGCGGGGATAGCGGCGAAGTATCCGAACGA
>CADCOV010000058.1 GCA_902803185.1 uncultured Eubacteriales bacterium | reverse complement strand
GACGCTGCGGACATGATGAAGGAGATCGACTACAAGCGCAAGACCTATCATAACTACTACAGCGAGCGGAAGTGGGGAGATTCCCGCGGCTACGATCTGACCATCAACAGCTCCCGCCTGGGCCTGGACGGCACGGTGGAGCTGCTGGCGGACTACATCCGGCGGCGGATGGGCAGGGAGTAGCCCCGCGCGCGAAGGGGATCGGATATGAGAAGGGGTAAACATGACAAAGAAACAGCGAGGATCCGGGCCATCCTGATCCTCGTTGCCTTATGCGTGCTGATCCCGATGGTGGGGAGCCTGATGCACCGGGGCGGCGCGCCGAAGGACGGCGGCGAAGCGGAGGTGCCCGAGCAGGAGCAGCCGCAGGAGGAGGGATCCTATCCGGATTCCGGCCACCTCACGGCGGGCCTCCACGGCAGCAGGGTCACCATCGTAAGGGAAGGGGACCCGTACGTGGAATCCGGGGCCTTCTGTTTTGATGACCGGACCGGCCCGGTGACGAACTGCGAGATCGCGGGCGAGGTGGACACCGACGCGCCGGGGGACTACGAGGTGACCTACACCTTCCTCGGGGAGAACGCGAAGGCGGAGGTCTCCCGCACCGTCAGGGTCGTGCCTTTGGAGGAGTTCGAGGGCGACACCGACGGCATCCCGGTTTTGATGTACCACTGGGTCTACACGGCGGACGACGTGCCGGAGGACCTGGACGCCAACTACATCCTGGACACGGAGCTGGAGGAGCAGCTGGCCTGGCTGAAGGAGAACGACTACTATAACCCGAGCCTGGCGGAGATCCGGGCCTACGCCGACGGCCTCATCGACCTGCCGGAGAAGAGCGTGGTGCTGACCTTCGACGACGGCCGCTACAACTTCCTGGAGCTGGGGATCCCGCTGCTGGAGAAGTACGAGCAGCCGGCCATCTCCTTCCTGATCGGGGTCAACGACGGCGCGGAGAAGATCGCCGAGTTCGCCAGCCCGTACGTGGACTTCCAGTCCCACTCCTACGACATGCATCACGGCGGCGGCACCGTGGGCCACGGCGGCATCATCAGCGCCATGACCCGGGAGGAGATCGAGGCGGACCTGCAGCAGATGATCGACATGACCGGCAGCGCCCAGGGCTTTGCCTATCCGTACGGCGACGTGACCTGGGAGGCCCAGCAGGCCATCACGAACAAAGAGATCCTGTGCGCCTTCACCACGGAGCAAAAGCGCATCTATGTGGGCAGCGATCCGACGGCCTTCGGGCGGGTCCGGATCGTGGGCGGAAACGGCCTGGACGGTTTCATCTGGAGTCTGTAAATCATCGAAATTAGGGTTGCAGGCGGCGCCGAAAAGGTATAAAATCACTATAATTAAGGGCGGACCTTGAGCCGCCCATTTTTGTAACATCGGAGCGATTTCGCTCTTCCGGATATTGCGTGGAGACAGAAAGGAGATCCCATGGCACAGTTTATCAACGAACCGTCCAGAACCTTTAACGAGTACCTGCTTCTTCCGGGCTACACCGGCCCGGACTGCACGGTGGAGAACGTGAGCCTCGCGACGCCGATCGTTAAGTACAAGGTCGGCGAGGAGCCTGCACTGAAGGCCAACATCCCTCTCGTCTCCGCGGTCATGCAGGCCGTTTCCAACGACACCATGGCGGTGGCGCTGGCCAAGGAGGGCGGCATCTCCTTCATCTTCGGCTCCCAGCCGATCGAGAAGCAGGCGGAGATGATCCGCAAGGTCAAGTCCTATAAGGCCGGTTTTGTCAGAAGCGACAGCAACCTGAAGCCGGATCAGACCCTGCAGGACGTCCTGGACCTGAAGGCCAGGAGCGGCCACTCCACCATCGCGATCACCGAGGACGGCACCGCCGACGGCAAGATGGTGGGCCTCGTCACCAGCCGCGACTACAGAGTCAGCCGCATGGACCCGGCCACCCCGATCCACCAGTTCATGACCCCGTTCGAGAAGCTGGTCTACGCCAAGGAGGGCGTCACCCTCTCCGAGGCCAACGACATCCTCTGGGACTGCAAGCTGAACGCCCTGCCGATCATCGACGACAACCAGAGACTGGCCTACTTCGTCTTCCGCAAGGACTACGACAGCCACAAGTCCAACCCGAACGAGCTGCTGGACGCCCATAAGAGATACGTGGTGGGCGCCGGCATCAACAGCCGCGACTACGCGGAGAGAGTCCCTGCGCTGGTGGACGCCGGCGTGGACGTCATGACCATCGACTCCTCCGAGGGATATTCCGAGTGGCAGGCCCAGACCATCCGCTGGATCAGAGAGCACTACGGCGACACCGTCAAGGTGGGCGCCGGCAACGTCGTGGACGCCGAGGGCTTCCGCTTCCTGGCGGACGCGGGCGCCGACTTCGTCAAGATCGGCATCGGCGGCGGTTCCATCTGCATCACCAGAGAGCAGAAGGGCATCGGAAGAGGCCAGGCTTCGGCGG
>CADCOV010000057.1 GCA_902803185.1 uncultured Eubacteriales bacterium | reverse complement strand
AGCGCCGCGTCTCCTCGCTGGGGCTGGAGAGCGTCAGCGGATCGCACTTGGGATGGGAGAAGAAGGTCGGGTTGAAGTCGCAGCCCAATCCGCGTGCCTTGCAGAAGTCCACCCATTTCTGAAAGTGCTTCGGCTCCAGCTTGTCGCGGTCGGTCCACTCGCCTTCTTCGAAGACGGCGTAGCTTGCGTGCAGGTTCATCTTGGGTTTGCCGGGGATCAGGGACAGCGCCACGTCCAGGTCGGCCATCAGCTCCTCGGGCGTGCGGGCGCGGCCGGGGTAGTTGCCCGTGGTCTGGATGCCGCCGGTCAGCGGCTTCGTGGGATCGGTGTCAAAGCCGCGGACGTCGTCGCCCTGCCAGCAGTGGAGGGAGACGGGAACGGTCTTCAGCTTTTCGATGGCGGCGTCGGCGTCCACGCCGAACTGCGCGTACTTTGTTTTTGCTTCCTGATAGCTCATTGATCTGCCTCCATTTGCAGTTTCAGATTTCCGAGGGCCGTGGCCTCGATGGGCAGGGCGATCACTTTTTTGCCCGCGGCTTTTTCCGTCAGATCGTTGAGAACCGCGTTCTTTTCCCCCCCGCCGACGATATAGATGCTGTCGGAATGCCTGCCGGTGTTGTTCTCCAGTTCCCGGACGGCGTCCCGATAGCAAAGCGCCAGGCTCCGATAGGCGCAGCGGAACCAGTCGCCCAGCGTCCGGGGCTGCACGGGGAGGGCTGCACAGAACGCGGCCTTCATGCTCTCCGGCGCGAGGAACGCGGAGGCGTTGGCGTCCACGGTCTCCTCGAAGCGGCTCGCTTCGGCTTCGGCGGCGATCTCGCCGAAGGGCTTGTCCGGGCAGAGCTCGCCGCGCAGCCGATTGACGAGCCACATGCCCATGATGTTCTTCTGGTAGCGGTTATACCCCACGCCGCCCTCGTTGGACCAGTTGGCAAGCTCGGAGGCGGCGTCGGTGATGGGCCTTTCTGTTTTCACGCCCAGCAGGCTCCAGGTGCCGGAGGAGATATACGGGTGGTTCCCCTGCATGGGGATGCCCTCGACAGCGGAGGCGGTGTCATGGGTGGCGCACAAAACACACCGGATCCCCTCAAAGTCTCCAATGACCGTTCCGGGTCTCTGCAGCGGGTGAAACAGATGCTTCGGCAGGCTCAGCGCCTCGATGATGGCAGGATCGTACTCCCCCGTCTCGGCGTTGACCATGCCGCCGGTGGTGGCGTTGGTGTATTCGTGGGACTTGACGCCGCAAAGCTTCCAAAGCAGGTATTCCGGCAGCAAGAGGAAGTCCGTCACGCCCTCCAGCCGCCCGGCCGCCTTGTCCGCACAGAGCTGGTAGACCGTGTTGAAGGGCTGGAACTGAATACCGGTGCGCCGGTAAAGCTCTGAGAATGGCATCGCTTCGTGGACGCGCGGGATGACTGTTTCAGTGCGGCTGTCCCGGTAGGCATAGCAGGGCCGAACCTCGTCGTTCCCCCGGAGCAGCACGTAATCCACGCCCCAGGTGTCAATGGAGAGGCTCTCGATCTTACCGAAACGCTCCCGGGCCCGATCGATCCCGGCCTTCACATGGTTCAGAAGCGTGTCGACGTCCCAGGTCAGATGCCCGTCCAGTTCTGTTGCGCCGTTGGGGAAACGGCAGACCTCTTCCGTTTGCAGTTCGCCGTCTTCCCTCCAGCCCACGATGTGCCGGCCGGAGGAGGCGCCGATGTCGATGGCAAGATAGCGTTTCATCGTTCATCCCTGCCCATAATAGGCGTTTTTTCCGTGCTTTCTCAGGTAGTGCTTGTCCTGAAGCGCTTGCGGCGCGGGCTGAACGGCGGGCTGGATCTGCTCGCAGCGATAGGCCATTTTGGCGACTTCCTCCAGCACCACGGCGTTGTGGACAGCCTCGAACGGGTCTCTGCCCCAGGCAAAGGGACCGTGATTCCTGCAAAGGCAGCCCGGAACGGCCGCGGGGTCCTTTCCCAGCCGCGTAAACTCGGACACGATCAGAAGCCCGGTATTCTTTTCGTAGGCTTCGTCGATCTCCTCCCTCGTCAGGCAGCGGATGCAGGGGATGTCTCCGTAGAAGTAGTCCGCGTGGGTGGTGCCGTAACAGGGGATGTCCCGCCCGGCTTGCGCCCAGGAGGTGGCGTAGCTCGAGTGGGTGTGGACGACGCCGCCGATCTCCGGGAACGCCTTATACAGTTCCAAATGCGTCGCCGTATCGCTGGAAGGCTTCCACCTGCCTTCGACCACCTTGCCATTGAGATCGACGACGACCATATCCTCCGGGCGCATGCCGTCATACTCCACCCCGGAAGGCTTGATGACGAAGAGTCCTTGCTCCCGGTCCATGCCGGAGACGTTGCCCCATGTAAAGGTCACAAGACCGTACTTCGGCAGAAGGAGATTTGCCTCCCATACCTGTTTTTTTAATTGTTCAAGCATTCCAGCACCTCCGTCGCGCTCTTTTCCAGGGGCAGCGCCTTCTTGTAGCGGGAAAGGAAGGCCGCGAAGCCCGCCGCGTCGGAGGGATCCGCCATGAGCGTCGTGGATGCGGCCGAGGCGAAGACCTTGTGATCCAGATAGTCGGCCAGGCTCTCCCCCTCGTCCTTCCAGAGCATGTAAGCCGCCAGCAGGGCCATGCCGTAGGGCCCCCCCTCGCCCGCCGTCTCCATCACGGAGACCGGCGCTCCGACCGCTGCGGAAAGCATCCGCTGCCCCACGCCGGGCGTCTTGAAAAAGCCGCCGTGTCCGTAGAGCTTGTCGATGGGGACCTGCTCGCTCTGCGTCAGGATATCCAGTCCGATCTTCAGCGTGGCCAGGGCCGAAAGCAGATGGGTCCGCATGAAGTTGGCCAGGGTGAACCGCGCGT
>CADCOV010000056.1 GCA_902803185.1 uncultured Eubacteriales bacterium | reverse complement strand
CATCTCCCGGGCAGCGGGCACGGTGGAGAAGATCTTCGTCAAGGAGGGCCAGCAGGTCAAGGCCGGCGAGATGATCGCCGTTCTGAAGTAGACTGAGGCAATATATCACTGAATAAGCGCGCCGCTCCGCATCCCGGGGCGGCGCCACAGCAAAGGAGAAATCATGACAGTACTCGATCGTTTTTTGGGCTATGTGGTCATCGACAGCCAGTCCGAGGAGGACGCCGGCAAGATCCCGAGCACGGAGAAGCAGTTCGCCATGTCCGACAAGCTCGCGGCCGAGCTCGCGGCACTGGGCGTCAAGGACGTGATCCGGGACGAAATGGGCTACGTGTACGGCAAGCTCCCGTCCAACCTGGACAGGGAAGTGCCGGCGGTGGGCTTCTGCTCCCACATCGACACGGCGACGGAGCTGCCGGGGCCTTCCGAGACCCCGCGGGTCATCAAGGGCTATGACGGCAGCGTCATCGCTTTGAACGATAGGATCTCCCTGGATCCGGCGACCGACAAGGCGCTGGCGGCCTCCGTGGGCTGCGACCTGGTGGTCACCAACGGCGAGACCCTGCTGGGCGGCGACGACAAGGCGGGCGTGGCGGAGATCATGACCGCGGTCCAGTATTTCGTCGAGCACCCGGAGGTCAAGCACGGCACCTTTTGCTTCGCCTTCACCCCGGACGAGGAGGTGGGGACCAGCACTGACGAGTTCAGCGTGGAGAAGTGGGGCGCCGACGTGGGCTACACCGTGGACGGCGCAGGTCCGAACGAGATCGAGTTCGAGAATTTCAACGCGGCCTGGGGCCACGTCGCCTTCCACGGCATGGTCACCCATCCGGGCGGCGCCAAGAACGTGATGAAGAACGCCAACCTGATGGCCATGGAGTTCGCCGGCATGCTGCCGGCGGCGGAACGGCCGGAGCACACCGAAGGGTACGAAGGCTTCTATCACCTGATCAGCATGGGCGGCACCTGCGATGAGGCCCAGCTGGCCTATCTGCTCCGCGATCCGGACCGGGAGAGCTTCGAGCAGCGCAAGGTGACGATGCAGGCGGCGGCGGACTTCATCAGGGCGAAGTACGGCGAGAAGGCGGTGGACGTGACCTTCAAGGACAGCTATTACAACATGGCGGAGGTCGTGGAGCAGCATCCGGAGTGCCTGGAGCACGCCAGGGCGGCGATCCGGGCGGCGGGGCTCACCCCGGTGTCCAACTGCATCCGCGGCGGCACAGACGGCTGCCGGATCTCCTTCATGGGCGTCCCGTGCCCGAACCTGGGCACCGGTTCCTACAACCACCACGGCAACACGGAGTTCGCCAACGTGCAGCACATGGAGAAGATGGTGGAGATCATCCTCGGCATCGTCAAAGAATACGCGAAATAGTCAAAAAACCGGTTGACAAGCGGCAGAAGGGGCTATAAGATTTGTTTATAGCCCCCCTCTGAGAGGACCTGTAAGTTATCGACCAGAGCATAAGGAGTGTAGAGATGAAACTGTTATTGACAGGCGATGAAGCCATTGCCCGCGGCGCATGGGAAGCCGGCGTGAGACACGCCTCCGCCTATCCGGGCACCCCGAGCACGGAGATCATGGAGAACATCGCCGAGTATGAGGAAGTCTACGCGGAGTGGGCCCCGAACGAGAAGGTGGCCATGGAGTCCGCGATCGGCGCGTCCATGGCGGGCGTGCGGAGCATGGCGTCCATGAAGCACGTGGGCGTGAACGTGGCGGCAGACCCGCTGATGTCCTTTGCGTATATGGGCGTCAACGGCGGCGCGGTGCTGGTCACCGCGGACGAGCCGGGCATGTTCAGCTCCCAGAACGAGCAGGACAACCGCAACTATGCCAAAATGGCGAAGATCCCGATGCTGGAGCCGGCGGACAGCCAGGAGTGCCTGGACATGATGAAGGCGGCCTACGAGATCTCCGAGAAGTATAACGTCATCGCCATGGTGCGCCTGGTGACCCGTGTCTGCCACAGCAAATCCCTGGTGGAGGTGGGGGAGAGAGTCGAACCTGCCGTCAAGCCGTGGGCGCCGGATCCGGTCAAGTACGTGGCCCTGCCGGCCCACGCCCGGATCAACCGGGTCAAGATCGTGGAGAGGGACAAGGCCCTGGCGGCGTACAGCGAGAGCTGCCCGTTCAACTACGCGGAGAAGAAGGGGAGCAAGGTGGGCGTCATCGCCTCCGGCCCGTCCTTCTGGTACGCCAAGGAGGTCTTCGGCGACGTGTTCGGCGAGGATGTCTCCTACCTGAAGCTGGGCTTCACCAACCCGCTCCCTAAGCACCTGATCGAGGACTTCTGCGAGAGCGTGGACCAGGTCTACATCGTGGAGGAGGACGATCCGTACATCGAGGAGTTCGTGCAGAGGCTGGGCTACCACCCGCACGGCAAGGACACCTTCCCGGAGTACGGCGAGATGACCCAGGAAGTGCTGCGGGCCGCTTTGACCGGCCAGGTCCTGCCGTCCGTGGACTTCGACAGCAGCATGATCATCAAGAGGCCGCCGTCGCTGTGCGCGGGCTGCCCGCACCGGGGCCTGTTCTT
>CADCOV010000055.1 GCA_902803185.1 uncultured Eubacteriales bacterium | reverse complement strand
TAAACCGTTCCTGGCACCGGCCCTCTCCTCGGGAGCGCTCTCGATCCTGCTGACCTTGCGGGGCGAGTGGAACTACGGCAGCGTCTACCTGGGAGACGGCGAACGGGGCGCCTTCCTGGGCGTGCGGAGCCGGCTCGGGGCTGAAGGCGTCGAGTTCGAGGATCCGGCGCTTCCGGAGACCCTCTATGAGCGGATCAAAGCGGCATATCTCTCGCTGGTCCGGCTCGGGGAAGGAGGCGGCAAGGCATGATCCACGTCATCATTCCCCACACGAAAGAGGAGAACCCGCGGCTCGAGGAGGTCCTGGCCTACGCCCTGGAGGGCAGGGACTGGGAGCGGATCGAGGATCCCAAGGACCTCCAGAAGGTCATGAAGGAAGAAGCGGCACCGTCCCTCCTCTTCGCGGTGAGCCTGCCGAGGAGCGGCGACGCGCCGGCTTGGCGGACCTTCATCGCCGACTGCCTGACCTACCCCCACACATTGGAGGGGGCGGTGGGCGCCGTCATCGTGGACGGCGCCGGCGAGCTCTTCACCAAGAGCCTGGCCAGGGAGCTGATCTTTGCCGCTAACTACGCGGGCTGCGCCTTCCCGGGAAAACCTCTGGTGGAGGCCCGGGGCGACCTGTATAACTTCAACACCGCCGCAAAGATCCGGGGCGTCGACAACTTCGAGGCCTACCTGGAGGCGGCGAGGGCCCTCGTGACAAAGCTGGAGCAGGGCATCCCGGCGGCGGCCGGGGAGGGCAGGCGGAACGTTTTGATGATCCACGCCAGCTCCCGGGCGACCTCCAACAGCCTGCTGCTGTGGGAGATGGTGAAGAAAGGCCTGGGGGACCGGGCGGAGGTCACGGAGATCTCCATCCGGGACGGCGCCATCGTGGACTGCCGGGGCTGCGGCTTCGAGACCTGCCGCCACTTCGGCGAGAAGGGGGACTGCTTCTACGGCGGCCTGGTGGTGGAGCAGGTGTATCCGGCCATCCTGGCCTGCGACGCCCTGGTCCTGATCTGCCCGAACTACAACGACGCGGTAGGCGCGAGCCTCACGGCCATGTTCAACCGCCTGACCGCGCTCTTCTACAACAACGACTTTTCGGCGAAGAAGATCTTCGCCCTCGTGGTCTCCGGCTACAGCGGCGGCGAGCTGCTGGCGGAGCAGGTGATCGGCGCCATGTGCCTGAACAAAGGCTTCGCGCTGCCGCCTCACTTCGCCATGCTGGAGACGGCAAACGACCCCCGCAGCATCCTGGAACGGGATGGGGTCGAGGACAGGGCGGCAGCCATGGCGGCCCGCCTGCTCAGATGAAAGGAGATATTGCGATGAACAAGGAAAACCTGGCTTTGGCCACAGAACTGAGACACCGGCTCCACGCCCACCCGGAGCTCTCCTACCAGGAGGTCTGGACGAAGAAGACCCTGATGGAGTTCCTGCGGGAGCACACGTCCCTGGAGCTCTTCGACCGGGGAAAGTACTTCTACGCGGTCTGCCGGAGCAAGGCGGCGGAGAAGCGGCCGGCGGTGGCCTACCGGGCGGATTTTGACGCCCTGCCGATCCTGGACGACATCGACGCCCCGTACCGCTCCCGGTTCCCGGGGATCGGCCACAAGTGCGGCCACGACGGCCACGCCGCTTCCCTGTGCGCCTTCGCCCTGGAGCTTGGGGAGATGGATCTGGACCGGGACGTCTACCTGGTGTTCCAGCACGCGGAGGAGACCGGTCAGGGCGGCATCGAAGCCAAGGACTTCCTCTACGAGAACCCGGACATCGCCGAGATCTACGCCTACCACAACGAAGCCCAGGTGGAGCTGGGAAAGATCCAGGTCTGGAAGGAGACCAGCAACTGCGCCTCCAAGGGTATGACCATCCACATGAAGGGCACGCCGACCCACGCCTCGCTCCCTGAGAACGGGAAGAACCCGGTCTTCGCCCTGGCGAACGTCGTCTCCGCGGTGCCGGCTTTGATCGAGCCGTCCCGCTGGAAGGGGATCGTGCTCTGCACCATCGTGCAGATGGACGTGGGCGCCTACGCCTTCGGCACGGCGGCGGGCGAGGGCCTGCTGCGCATGACCATCCGCGGCCAGTACGAGGAGGAGATGGACGCCCTGCAGGCGGCCCTGGAGGAGATCGCCCGGGCGGAGGCGGAGAAGGCGGGGGTCGCCGTGGACTTCCGCTTCGAGGACGTGTTCCCGGAGACCAGGAACGATGCCGCCCACGTGGAGAAGGTCATGCAGGCCGCCGAGACCCTGGGGTTCAAAGCGGAGCGCATGGAGATCCCGACCCGGGGCTCCGAGGACTTCGGCCACTTCCTCAAGGTGGTGCCGGGGGCCTACTTCGTCATCGGCAACGGCGCGGACGGTGCGGCGATCCACACCGTGGGCTTCGACTTCAACGACGCGGTCATCGAGTACGGCGTGGAGATGTTCAAGCAGCTTGCGCGGATGTAGGGGCGCAGGGGACCGGAACAAAACAAAAATCGGCGGAGGGCCCGGGGGCCTTCCGCCGATCTTTCGTTTTTGATGTTCTTAGATGCTGTACGGCTCGAAGCTCGCGCCTTCGCCGAGGTCCACCAGGAACTGGGCGATCAGGTCGATGCAGTCTTTGATGTCCGCCATGGAGCCCACCTCGGCAGGGGAGTGCATGCTGCGGAGCGGGATGCTGACCAGGGCGGTCGGCACGCCTTTGCCGGAGTACTGGATCTTCTGCTCGTCGGTGTGGGTGTCGCCGTTGGACATCTCGTACTGGAGGTGGATGCCGGCTTTGTCCGCGGCCTCCTCCAGGCGGCGGATCATGACGGTGTTCAGGGTGGTGCCCCGGTCGATGGCCGGGCCGCCGTCCAGCTTGACCTCGCCGCTGCCGCCCTTTTCGCTGCGCGGGTAGTCGGTGGCGAAGGTGACGTCCACCGCGAAGCCGCAGTCCGGCTGGAACCGGTTGGCGGCGTAGAAGGCGCCGAGGGAGGTGGTCTCCTCGCCGACGGTGGAGCAGGCGTAGGCGCAGACCTTGGCGCCCATGGCCTTGGCCTTCTTCACGGCCTCCATGACGACGAAGACACCGCTGCGGTCGTCGATGGCCCGGGCGGTGAAGCGCTCGCCCAGGAGCGGGCGGACGTCGGTATCGAAGTACACGAAGTCGCCGTGCTTCACGACGGCCTCCGCCTCCGCCTTGTCCTTGGCGCCGATGTCCACCAGGAGCTTATCGGTG
>CADCOV010000054.1 GCA_902803185.1 uncultured Eubacteriales bacterium | reverse complement strand
TGATCATCGCCCTCGTCGTCATCAAAAACATCAGGACCCGGCGGGCTCGGAAGGAGACCCCATGAACAGACCAGAGACCACGATCTACCACGGCGGCAGGATCCTGCCGATGACCTCCGCAGCACAGCCGTCTCCCGACGCTCTGCCGGAAGCCCTGGCGGTCAAGGGGGAACGCATCCTGGCGCTCGGCTCTCTGGAGGAGGTCCGGGCCGCCGCAGGTTCGAACGCCGCCGAGATCGATCTGAAGGGGGCCGCGCTGCTGCCCGGCTTCTACGACGCCCACAGCCACTTCCTGGACGCCGCCCGGCTCTCCGCCTTCTACTGCGACCTCCACGGAAGACCGCTGGGCCGGATGACCTCCATCGACGACTATATCGACGCCCTGCGCCGCCATATGGCAAAGCTGGACCCGGACGCACCGGTCCTGGGGAGTGGCTACGACCCTGACACCATCGCCGAGCACCGCCATCCGACCCGCCGGGATCTGGACCGGGTCTCCACGGACCGGCCGGTCATCGTTTCCTTCTTCACCGGGTCCATGTCCGTGCTGAACAGCCGGGCACTGGAGCTCCTCGGCATCACGAGGGATACGCCGGACCCGGAGGGCGGCGCCATCGGCCGAGATGCGGACGGGGAACCGAACGGTCTCCTCATCGAAAACGCAGCCTACGGCATCTGGGACACCGGCAGGCTGCAGCGGATCGAGACGCCGGAGCGGCTCTTCAAAGCCATCGAGCAGGAGAGCCTCCTCTACGCTGCCAAAGGCGTCACCACCGTCAACGAAGGATCTGACGCCGACCTCGGCCTGTTCCGGGAGGCTGTGTCCCGCGGCGCCCTGAAGCAGCGGGCTGTCCTGTGGATGCGGCCGGAGGACTTGCTGCAGGAGCATCAGGCTTTGCTGGATCGCGCCGATTCGGCAGATCGGGAGATCATCGACGTCTCCCTGCGGCGGTGGGGCTCCCTTCCGATCCCCGCAGAACGAGAGGGCGGGCACCGGATCACCATCGGCGGCGGGAAGATCTTCGCGGATGGCGCCATGAACATCGGGACCGCCCGCCTCAGCGCCCCTTATCACATGGCGATCGAAGGACACGCGCCGGATTACACCGGGACCGCCGTCCTGAGCGATGAAGCGATCGCTGCCACGGTGAAGCGGGTGACGGGGGCCGGCTTCAACATGTTCATCCACGCCAACGGCGACGCCGCCCTGGACAGCTGCATCGCCGCCTACCGGGCCGTGCGGGAGCGGGATCCGAAGGGCCGGCAGCATCTCATCCTGCTCCACGCCCAGCTGGTCCGGGAGGAGCAGTTCGACGCCATGGAGGAACTCTGCCTCACCCCTTCCTTCTTCTGCGCCAACATCTACTACAGCGGGGACCGCCTCTACGAACGGCTCCTGGGCCCTGCGCGGGCCTGCCGCCTCGATCCGATCGGCACCGCCTTCCGCAGGGGGCTTCCCGCTACCATGCACCAGGATACGCCGGTGGAACCGATGGATCCCCTCTTCTCGATCTGGTCATCCCTGACGAGGAGGACCGCCTCCGGCCGCCTGCTTGGGCCGGAGGAACGCATCACTCCTTATCAAGCCCTGCTCGCCAACACCCTCTATGCCGCGCGCCAGAACGGGGAGGACTGGTGCAAGGGCAGTCTGGAGCCGGGAAAGCTGGCCGATCTCGTGATCCTGGATCGGGATCCCCTCTCCTGTCCGGTCGAAGAGATCAAAGATATCTCCGTCCTCGAGACCATCGTCGGAGGCGAAAGCATCTGGCGCCGATGAAGAACTCCTTATGCCGCCGCATACGTGATCCGGCAGTTTTTTGTTGCCATTGTTACGGTATACCGTTATAATATTGGTAATTGGGAGGTTGCCATGTACATCAACGAATTACTGAAGCGAAAGAACATGACCCAGTATCAGGTGGCCCGGCAGAGCGGAGTCCCCTACATGACTTTGCACGACATCTGCAGCGGCAAGACTCGTTTGGAGAAATGCAGCGCCGACACGGTGTACAAGCTGGCGAATACGCTGGGCGTAACGATGGAGATGCTGCTGGAACCCTATGTTACACCGCGGCCGGCTTTTGAATTGTTCAAAAGCGAAACCTGTCATCGCCTGAAAGAGATGGGAGACGTCGATTTCCTGATCGATACGATCGAAAAAGGATCCATTCCACGTCTCTTCGAAATGGCTCGCTACCCGGAAAGCCTGTATCTTCTCGCCATGGTTGATTATCTCAGCCGCATCAACGGCATCCCCATCTGTGATGCCTACGCGGATATTCGCAAGACCCGTCTTCAGGCGCCCCTTTACCCTTCCGGCATTCTCCTCGAAGATGCAGCTTCCGGAAGCGATCGTGCCAGAGAACAGGCAAAAGCCGCTGCAATACCGGAATTCCTGCGTTTCAACATTATAGAATGCGAGGTAAGAGATGTCATTTGACCAAGCGCTGTCCTTTCAGCGGCGTGATCTTGATCTGTATTTGAAGGAGCTGGCCAAAGAATAACGTCGGCTGGCCGGCCGGAAAATGCCTGCCGAGATCGTGTTGATCGGAGGCGCAGCGATCGTCAGCGGGTATGGATTCCGAAATACGACGACCGCTATCGATGCCCTCATCCATGCCGCATCCTCGATGAAGGATGCGATCATACATGTCGGGGACCGCTTCTCGCTTCCTCCGGGTTGGCTTAACAGCGACTTCACCAGAACCGATTCCTACACCGACAGGATCGTTCGCTTTTCCAGGTTTTACAAATCCTTCTATCAGATGCTGAGCGTCCGGATCCTCACAGGAGAATACCTCATCGCGATGAAACTGCGGTCCTTCCGTCATTACAAAAATGATATCTCCGACATTGTCGGCATCCTGGCGGAACACACAGATCGCAGGGAGCCGATCTCATTTGCCATGATCGATCGGGCAGTAAGGGATCTCTATGATTCCTGGGACGATTTCCCAGCCAGAGCAAGACCGTTTCTCGACGATATCTTCAGAAATGGGGAGTTCAGCGCACTCTATGAGAAAGTCAGTGAAAACGAAAGGGCCGCCAGAACGGACCTGCTGACGCTGCAGGACTCTTACTCCGATCTGTTCCAAACCGCGGACCCGGAGACCGTCCTCCGCACCCTTCGTGCCAAAAAAGTCACGAAAAGTGTGAAAAAATAATCAAAAGCGTGCGTTATCCCCTTGCCCGCACCCATTCTTTTCTGCTATGATAAGAACATGGAATTCATCAAACATTTTTATGACAACTACATAGCCCTGGGCATCGATATCTGCCTGTTCATCGTCATCCTGATCTCCGTGATCATGGGGTGGCGCCAGGGCATCATTGCGGCCATCTTCAACCTGGTCCGCTGGGTCGTCTGCGTCGGCGTCTCCCTCTTTGCGGCGAAGCCGGTGCTGGGCCTGATCCGGGAACACACCGGGCTCGCGGACAGCTTCGCCTCCCACGTGGAGTCCCTGTTCAGCACCAGCTGGGTCGGGAACAAGTTCTTCAACCTGATCCCGGAACAGCTCAGGGGCGGCATCAGCGAGTTCAGCGAGGAATCGGCTGCCAAACTGGCCGCCAACCTGTCGGAGACCATCATGCTCGTGCTATGCTTCTTCCTGGTCTTCGTGGCCGCGCTCATCATCACCAAGATCATCGTGTCCGCCCTGGAGAGCATCGACTCCGACGATCCGGGCGGGTTCACCAACGGTCTCTGCGGCGGCCTCTTCGGCCTGATCCGCGGCGTGCTGGCCATCAGCATCCTGCTGATGATCGTCTTCCCGCTCTCCAGCGTCATCGATCCGGACGCCTCCACCCCGGTGGTCGCCGGCATCCGTGAGAGCCTCCTGTGCAGCGCGCTGTACGACCACAACCCGATCACGTATCTTCTGGAGCTGCTGCACTGACGGTAATCCCCTTATATCTTCCCGTCAGTCCCGGCAGCGACAACCAAAAAAGGACTGCAGTCACCCGCCAGACTGCAGTCCTTTATTTTGCTTTGATTTCGTTATTTACTCTTCGGTGTCTTCCGCGTAGGCGCTCGGGATGCCGAAGTATTCCTCCAGGCAGATCCAGTCGCCGCCGTTGTACAGCTTCTCCGCCAGCTCCACGTCGCCGATGTAGCGGAAGTGCCAGGCCTCCGGGATGTAGCCGGTGATGTCCTGCTTGCCCTCCGGATAGCGGAGGATGAAGCCGTAGCGCCAGCAGTTCTCCGCCAGCCAGATGCCCTCCGGCGTGTCCGCAAAGCTCTCATCCACCTGATTGAGGTCCATGGCGTAGCCGGTCTGGTGCTCCGAGAAGCCAGGTCGCGCGGAGAAGGTGTCCGCCTCGTCGTAGCCGTAGCTCGCGGCATAGCCCTCGTAGAGCTCCGCCTGGGTCCAGTAGGACCGGTAGCCGCTGACGATGTCCAGCCACAGGTTCTCCTCTGCGGCTGCAGACGCCATCTCGTAATAGGCCTCGTAGGTGTCGCCGGTCAGATCCTCCGAACCGTAGTATTCCGGCAGGCCGAAGGTCTTGTTCGCGATGATGAGGCCGTCTATGGTGGTGATGCCGTCCACCCGCTCGCCCTTGGCGCCGGTGGCGGTGACGAAGGTGATGTCGCCGTCCGTGGCCGCAGGGTCGATCACGTGGAGGGTCATCGAGGATTCCGCCTTGTTGCCGGCGCTGTCCTGGGCGGAGAAGGTGATCTCGTAGCTCCCGGCCTTGTTGGTGTCGTAGTCGCCGGTCACCGTGATCTCCGGCTTCTCGCCGGAATTGTCCTTGACCCCCGCCTGCTTGGCCGGATCAAAGCTGCTGCCGATCAGCAGGTTCAGGTCGTCCCCGGCCTTGATCACCGGGGCCTCGGTGTCCACCACCTCGACGTCGAAGCCGTAGGAGCGCTCCTTGCCGTCGAAGTCGAAGGTCAGCTCGCAGCGTTTCTTTCCGAGGGTGGAGGTGTCCACGTCGCAGTCCTGGGTGATGGTGCCGCCATCTATGGAGGCGACAAAGTCGGAGCCCTTGACCTCGGAGCCGATCTCCGCCGTCAGGTCCTCGACCAGCGTATATCTCTTGGCGGTGCCGAAGAGGTTGAAGTAGAGGAACAGGCACACGATGGCGATCGCGAGCAGCAAAAGAATGACCACGACCAGCTCGCGGATCTGCTGTGCCCTCGACTTGCGCGCAAATAGGTTTTTGCTGTGTTTCGCCATATCTTACCTCTCCACATAGTTTTCCAGAGTACTACTAATTCTAACATATTTCCCTGCGAGAAAAAAGCAAAACCGTCGCCCACAGCAGCATCTTAAGAATTTCTTCACTAAATGCTCCTGTGGCCGACGGTTTCGCCAAATAAGGATATTGGATTGAAAGGGTAGTGGTGGTTTCAAATGTGAGTAGCAGGTTCTCTGCTTAGTTACATTATATCCCATTTTATCATCTTGTAAAATACATTTTTTTGTGTAAAATATAGATATAGCTCTATATAACTGGAGGTAGATATGACTCACGCACAGATCGAGGCTTTCCTCGCCATTCACAGATCCGGCACCATCACCGATGCCGCGGACGCTTTGATGATCAGCCAGTCCTCCCTCAGCACCAGGCTGCATTCCCTGGAGGAGGAGCTGGGATGCCTGCTGTTCCTGCGCAGCCGGGGAAGCCGCACCTTGGCGCTGACCCCGGAGGGCAGGCAGTTCCAGCAGCTCGCGGTCCAATATGAGAACCTGATCGAGCGGATGTACGACATCAAGAAGGGAAATGCCAAACCCATCCTGCGGGTCTCGTCCATCAACAGCCTGGGGCTCCTTCTCTTCCCGTACGTCTACGACCGGTTCATCGCCCTGCATCCGAACGTCGAGCTGGAGATCCAGAGCTTCGACACGGTGGATGCCGGCGAGAACATCGAATACGGGGAGACGGACATCGCCTTCACCTCCGGTGAATACAACAGCGACACCATCACCGCTCTCCCGGTCTTCTCCGAGCCGATGGTGCTCCTCACCGGCGAGGACAGCCGTTACCCGGAGGAAGTCCTCCCTGCCGAACTGGATGTGGCCGACGAGGTCTACCTCTACTGGGGCGGCCCGTTCTACGCCTGGCATGCCGCCCAGTTCGGTGAAGACGCCGTTTCTCCGCTCAGGATCTCCACGATGGATCACCTGTACTACTTCCTGCTGAAGAAGGGCAAGTGGGCCGCCGTTCCGATGAGCGTCGCGGATGCGTTGCTGCCCAGAGGCGGTCTCCGGGTCATCCGGTCCCGCAGCGATATGCCCTTCCGACTGATTAAGTGCATGATGGGCGTAGCCATGGCCGACTCCCCTCTGCTCAACGACCTCCTGGACTGCATCAAGGAGTTCATCAATTCCAAGGGGAATCCGGATTACACGATCCTGTTCTGACCGCTATCTGCGGTAGCACTTCTCCACATAAGGGCTGGTCATGACCTTCAGCATGCCGCCGTAGCCCAGGTAGAACTCGACGACGCTGCCGACCTTGTAGTCGCCGCCGCAGCGGGTGACGTCCAGGATGATGTGGTCGGAGCTTCCGCCCATGATCTCGATCCGCTCGTCCACCGGGGTCATGCTGCCCAGGTCCGTATCCTGCTTGCCGATGGCGATGATGGCCCGCTTCATGATGCCCCGGTCCTCATAGTACGGCTTCTGGCCGAAGGCGTCCACGCCCACCTCGCCGATCGGCAGGGACGGCTTCTCCTTCAGCTCCACGATCTGCGCCCTGAGGACGAAGGTCTCACCGGTGGTACCCGGCAGCTTGGTCTCGTAGGCGGTATCGTTGCCCAGCAGGAAGGACTCGCCCAGGCGCAGGTTGTTGATGCCCGCCGGCAGCTCGCCCTTGTCCACCAGATAGATGGAGCTGGAGTTTCCGCCGGAGATCATCTTGAGCTCGATGCCGAACTTCTTCTCGATGCGGCGTCCCTGCTCCACGAGGCCGTTCAGGTTGTCGTACTTCGGGATGATCGCGCCATAGCAGGTCAGGTTGACGCCGATGCCGAAAAGCTCGATGTTCGCAAGGCCGAGGATCTCCTCGACGGCCTCATCGATCAGGTCTTCGTTCCGGAAGAACAGGCCCTCTCTCAGGTCGCCCATGTCGATCATCAAAACGATCTTCTGGCACTTCCCCGCCTTGGCCGCCTCCTCGTTCAGGAGCCGGATGGTGGAGAGCTCGGAGTTCATGCAGACGTCCACATACTTCACCACATCCGCCACCTCGCAGTGCATCGGGATGCGCAGGAGCACCGTCTCCTTGCCGGCCGC
>CADCOV010000053.1 GCA_902803185.1 uncultured Eubacteriales bacterium | reverse complement strand
TCAGCCCGTACTGCTTGGCCTTGGAGAGGAAGTCGTTGATCTCCCGGGCGAAGGTCTCCTTGCGGGCGGCGCCCTTGAAGACCGTGAGCTCCTCCTCCAGCTCCGCCAGGAGCCGGGTCACCAGCATGTGGCGGCCGTATTTGTCGATGAAGGTGCGGGCGGGCGTCCCGGCGTCCTTCAGGACGGAGGCGCCAAGCCGGGAGAGGCTGGTGATCTCCACGTCAAGGAGGACCCGTTCTCCCAGGCGGGAGAGGGCCTGCCGTTCCGCGGCCAGGGTGTATTGGTCCGGCACGAGGACCAGGGTCTTGCCCCGGGCCTCGCGGATGCGGTGATAGATGAAGCTTTCCTTGTCGACCGATTCCCGGCCGATGTAGAGGTTCAGCATGGAAACTCCTTTACTCCAGGATCAGGGCGGAGAGGGCGTCGGCGCCAGAGACGGTATAGTCCGGTGCGGCGGCTCCCTCGAAGCCGCCGGCAGCCGCAGCCTCCGACCAGGTCACCAGGGCGGCTTTGACGCCGGCGTTGTGGGCGCAGAGGATGTCGTAGGCGGAATCGCCCACCACCAGGGTGGTCTCAGGCGTGCTGCCGAGCCGCTCCATCCCCGCGAGGACCGGATCCGGATCCGGCTTGTGCTTCTCCGTGTCCTCGAAGGCCACGAGGCCTTCCCCCAGGTCCTCCGCCCCGAAGACCCTGAGACCCTGCAGGGTGGTGCCCCTGAGGCGGGAGGTGACGATGGAGACTTTGATGCCCTTGTCCTTCAGGTCCCGCATCAGCTCCAGCATCCCCGGGAAGGGGCGGATCATCTCCTCGAAGATGTCCGCCTGGTAATTTCTGTAGATGGCGACGGTCTCCTCCACCGGCCACTCCGGGAACTCCTTCTGCATGGTGACGTAGAGGGGCTCTCCGAAGCTCTTCAGGATGTGGGTGGGATCCACCCGGTGGTCCCGGCGGACCTCGTAGGTGTGCTGCCAGGAGGCCAGCACCAGTTCGTTGGTATCGGCGATCGTGCCGTCGAAATCAAAGATGACTGCGGTGTATCTCATGGGGTCCCTTTCACAGTTTCATGGTGAGGGAGATCTTCTGCTTCTCCCGGTCGACGGACAGGATCCGGACCCGGACGGTGTCGCCCACGGAGACCACATCCATCGGGTGCTTGACGAATTTCTTCGAGAGCTGGGAGACGTGGACCAGGCCGTCCTGCTTGACGCCGATGTCCACGAAGGCGCCGAAGTCCACCACGTTGCGGACGGTGCCCGTGAGCTCCATGCCCTCCTTCAGGTCGTCAAAGCTGCGGACGTCGTTCCGGAAGACCACCGGCGGCGCGTCCTCGCGGGGGTCTCTGCCCGGCCGCTTGAGCTCCTCGATGATGTCCCTGAGGGTCGGTTCTCCGATCCCCAGGTCCTCGGCCATCTTCCTGATGCTGTCCTGCCGCTTCAGGGCAGGGTAGGCCTTGAAGATCTTGTCGTCCAGATCCTTGACGCCGCCGGCGGTGATGTCCGCGCCGGTGATGCCGATCCGGGCCATCATGGCTTTGGTCGCCGGATAGGATTCCGGATGGACGGCAGTCTGGTCCAGCGGCTCCTTGCCGCCGCTGATCCTGAGGACGCCGGCGCACTGCTCGTAGGCCTTCGGCCCGAGCTTTTCGACCTTGAGGAGCTGCCTGCGGTCGGAGAACCGGCCGCCCGCCTCCCGGTATTTCACGATGTTCTTCGCGATGGTGCTGTTGATGCCCGCCACGTAGGAGAGGAGGGACGGGGAGGCGGTGTTCAGGTCCACTCCCACCCGGTTGACGCAGGATTCCACGACGCCGGACAAAGCCGCGTCCAGCTTCTTCTGGTTCATGTCGTGCTGGTACTGGCCCACGCCGATGTGCTTCGGGTCGATCTTGACCAGCTCCGCCAGCGGATCCTGCAGCCGGCGGCCCAGGGACATGGCGCCCCTGGTGGTGACGTCCAGATCCGGGTACTCCTCGCTGGCCAGCTTGGAGGCGGAGTAGACGGAGGCGCCGGCCTCGTTGACGATGGTGTAGGCGATGCTGAGGCCCCGCTTCTTCAGGTAGTTGGCGACGACCTCCTCGGTCTCCCGGGAGGCGGTGCCGTTGCCGATGACGAAGACGTCGATGTGGAACCGGTCGATGATCTTATCGAAGACCTTCTCCGTCCCGGCCACGTCGTTCTTCGGCTGGGTCGGGTAGATGGTGGTGTAGGCCAGGAGCTTGCCGGTCTCGTCCAGGACCGCGACCTTGCAGCCGGTGCGGTAGCCCGGGTCGATGCTGAGCACCCGCTTGCCCCGGACCGGCGGCACCATCAAAAGCTTCTCCGTGTTCTTGGCGAAGACCTTGATGGCCTCCTCCTGGGCCCGCTCCGTCAGGTGGTTCCTCATCTCCCGCTCCACGGACGGGGCGATCAGGCGCTTGTAGGCGTCCTCCACCGTGGCTTCCAGAGGCGCACGGAAGATGGAATCGCCCCGGATGACCCGGCGGTCCAGATAGTCGGTGATCTCCTTCGGCTCCAGCTCCACGGTGACCTTGAGCTTG
>CADCOV010000052.1 GCA_902803185.1 uncultured Eubacteriales bacterium | reverse complement strand
AGAGCATGCACCCAACTTCAGGTTGAGCCGCCGCTGCGGCCCAATTCCCTGGGGAATTGGGCCTGGCGTACGCCTCGCCCCGGCCGGCAGCCCCTGACTTTGTTAAAAAATTAATAGTCTAAAAATTCGCTTTAAAGGCTTGCGAAAGTAAAAAACTGGGAGTATACTATGTATAAGTTTTAGGACAATTTCATACATCTTGATATTTACCGGATAAAATCACTCTTTTATCAGAACGTAAATACATCGCGGATGTAGACATAACCTGTTGACCTGCGGTGTTTTGGTGCGGATAAAGGAGTTTTCCTTTTTTGGGATCCGAGCTTTTGTCCATACCGGCCGCCGCGGAGAAAGGAGGCGTTGGTTATGGTAGAGAGCGGATACGGATAGGCCCTATAGCCTGAAGCTGCCGGAACACAGTGGTTGAGGAAGAACGATGAGTACGAAGGAACTGAACAAGAGAGAAGTGCTCCTGAGCGGGTTCGCCCGACTCCCGGAGAAATCCGTTATTTTTCATAAGTTTCATGGGGCCGTGGAGATCACGCTGAAGGTCTTTCGGGACACCGGCGAGATCACCGAGCTGGACTCCGCCGATCTCACCAGGCTGCAGGTCCGCTATCTGCAGGAGCTGCTGTGCGGGGAGGAGATCATGACGAGCCGGGGCCTTGCCAATATCGAGCAGCTGCTCCTTCGCAACTTCCAGAGTTCGCTCCGAAAGCCTGTGGTCGCAGGGATACGCGCCTGCCGGCAGAAACTGGAAGAGCTCAAAGAGGACGACGGCAACCGCGCTGTCGCCGAGAACGAGTCATTCGACTTTGGAGGACAAAATGGATAAGAACAATTTGAATGACAAGAGAAAATTCAAGATGCCGGATACCTACGTCATCGTAGCGATCCTCATCATTGCCGTCGCGATCCTGACCTACATCATCCCGGCGGGCGTCTATGATACCATCACCACTGAGAGCGGCCAGACCATGGTCGACCCGACGACTTATCACAGAGTAGACCAGAACCCGACCACGATCAAAGGCCTGCTGTTCGCTTTCTACGACGGCCTGAAGAACAACGCGAGCATGATCTTCTTCGTCATGCTGGTCGGCGCGTATTTTGAGATCGCCCTGCAGACCACCGCGATCCAGAGAGCGCTGAGGATCCTGATCGGTAAGATGAAGGATAAGGCCTTCATCATGATCCCGATCGTCATGATCTTCTTCGCGATCCTGGGTGCCACCGGCGTCCTGATCAACGCCGTCGTCGCCTTCATCCCGCTGGGCCTTGCGGTCGCTGAGATCATGGGCCTCGACCGTGTGGCCGCCATGGCGTTCCTGTACCTGGGCACCTATGCGGGCTTCAACTCCTCGTTCATGTCCGCCAGCTCCGTGCAGATCGCCCAGCAGATGGCCGAGCTGCCGATCCTCTCCGGCATGGGCTTCCGTGTCGTGATCACCTGCATCATCGTGCTGGTCACCATCATCTACGTCATGAGATACTGCCTGAAGATCTACAAGGACAAGACCAAGTCCATCATGCCGGTATCCGAGTATCCGTTCGATGAGAACATGTCCAGCGAAGTCCACGATAAGTTCACCGCGAGGGACATCATCATCCTGCTCCTGGTCTTCGGTGGCCTGGCCGTCTACGTCGTCGGCTGCATCAAGTTCAAGTGGGGGTATGACTACATGGCTGCGATCATGCTGATCACCTGCGTCATCGCCGGTTTTGTCGGCGGCATGGGTCCTAGCCAGGTCGCCAAGACCTTCATCGAAGGCGCCAAGAAGATGGTCTACGCGGGCCTGCTGATCGGATTTGCGAGCTGCATCTCCATCCTGCTCTCCCAGGCGCAGATCATCCACACCATCATCTACGCGGTGACCATTCCGCTGGTCATGCTGCCGAAGGCGCTGGCTGCGGTGTTCATGTTCATCGTCAACCTGATCTTCAACTTCTTCGTCTCGTCCGCTTCCGGCCAGGCCGCGATCGTCATGCCGATCATGACCCCGATGGCGGACATCCTGGGGATCTCCCGCCAGGTCGCGGTCCTCGCGTATCAGTACGGCGACGGCTTCTCCAACTGCGTCATCCCGACCTCCGGCGTCCTCATGGCCGCCCTGGGCGTCGCGAAGGTGCCGTTCGACAAGTGGCTGAAGTTCATGTTCCCTCTGTTCCTGATCTGGACCGTCATCGGCTGCATCGCGGTCGCTGTCGCCACCATGATCGGCCTCCAGTAGGGCATCAAAACCATCAAACCGTCATCAGGGGTAAGGTAAATGTCGGATTTCAATGAAAAACAGTTTCTGAAGGACCTGCAGCATCTGGTCAATATCGACAGCGGCACCGGGTGCATCGAGGGCATCGAGGAGGTGGCGGACTTCTTTGCCGCCCGCTATGCCGGGGCAGGGTTCGAGGTCCAAAAGAGGACCTTTGATCCCGCCTGCGGCCCGTGCGTGGAAGCGCGGAGCGGGGGAGAGGGCCCGATCGACCTGCTCCTCGTCTCCCACCTGGATACCGTCTTCCCGTCAGGGACCGCTGTCCAGCGCCCGTTCCACGTGATCGGCGACCGGGCCTATGGGCCGGGGGTCGCGGACTCGAAGTCGGGGGCTTTGCTCGCCCTGGAGCTGGCGGCGGACCTAAAGGAAAGCCGCCCGGATCTCAAGGTCTGCGTCGCGCTGAACTGCGACAACGAGGTGGGCTCCGGCAGTTCCCGCAAGTGGCTCTGGGATCTGGCCAAGGACGCCAGGTACTGTTTGGGATTCGAATTCGGACGCCCCGACGGCAGTTTGGTCAAAAAGCGCAAAGGTGCGGCACACTATCTGATCAGAATGTACGGCAAGTCGGCGCACGCCGGCATCGATCCGCGGGGCGGGGCCAGCGCTGTCATCGAGATGGCGAACTGGATCTGCCGGTTTGCGGACTTTGACCGGCTGCCGCTGGAGACGAGCCTGAACTTCGGTACGGTCCGGGCGGGGACGATGTACAACATCATCCCGGACTACGCGGAGGCCAACGTGGACATCCGCTACCAGACCCAGGAACAGCTGGAGATCCTCGAGGAGGAGATCCGGGACCTGTGCCGGGGACCGTACAATCCCGAGGTGAGGGTCACCGCCGAGAAGGTGGCGAGCTCCTTCCCGATGGAGGAAAACGAAGCGGGCGAGCATCTGATGGACCTCATGCGTGACGCGGGCAGCAGGCTGGGGATGGAGGTCTCTTTCTCCTCCTCCGGCGGCGCCTCCGACGCCAGCATCGCCTCCGCCCTGGGGGCAGGGACCATTGACGGCTGCGGCCCGATTGGCTACAATACCCACAACGAGAAGGAGTACGTCCTGGTCAGCAGCATCGAGCCCCGGCTTGCGCTTCTGAAGCAGGTGTGCCGCAATATCGACTGACTGATGATAAGGGGAAAGTGGAAAATGCTTCAATTTGACAGAGATGAGTACTTGAAAGATCTGGAGTATCTGGCGAACATCGACAGCGGTACGGGAACGGCCGAAGGCGTGTCTCGCGTAGCCGACTTTCTCGCTGAGAAGTACGAGAAGCTGGGTCTTACGGTCACGCGCCATCTCTTTGACGAGCGCTACGGCCCTTGTCTGGAAGCCCGCAACTATCCCGACTGCGAAGAGATCGACCTGCTTTTGATCGGGCATATGGACACCGTGTTCCCGCCGGGCAGCGTGGCGGAGCATCCGTTCCACATCGAGGACGGCAAAGCCTACGGCCTGGGCGCCGCTGACATGAAGGGCGGCGACCTGCTGGCCATCGTGCTTGCCGAGCACATCATGAAGGTCCGCCCGGAGATGAAGATCTGCTTTGCCAACAATCCGGACGAGGAGATCGGCTCCCCGAGCGCCGACCGGTGGCTCCGGGACCTGGGCGCCAGGAGCAAATACTGCTTCGACTTCGAGCCGGGCAAGGACGGGGACGCCTTCGTCAAGACCCGCAAGGGCGTGAAGTTCCTTAAGCTCAAAGCCCACGGCATCGCGGCCCACGCCGGCGTCAACCCGGCGGCAGGCGCCAACGCCATCGTGGAGCTGGCCCGCTGGACGGTCTGGTACGAGGAGAACCGCGCCCGCTTCCCGGGCGCCAACGCCAACTTCGACGTGATCAAAGGCGGCACCGCGACCAACGTGATCGCGGAGGAAGCCGAGATCAGCATCGACATCCGTTTCACCGACTACGACTCCCTGAACGAACTCCTGGCCTTCTTCCGTGAGCGCGAAGCGGCCCCGTTCGACAGCCGGGTCAAAGTCGAGGTGATCCCGGGGGCTGAAACGCCGCCGATGGTCGCCACGGAAAAGAGCCTCGCGGTCATGAAGATGATGGAGGAGGAGGGCGAACGCCTGGGCATCCCGGTGAAGTTCGTCGGCACCGGCGGCGGCTCCGACGCCAGCCGGACGTCCATCGCCGGCGCGGCCACCATCGACTGCTGCGGCCCGACGGGCGTCAAAACCCACAACGTCGGCGAGTACCTGATCCTGGACACCATCGAACCGCGGCTGGAGCTCCTCTCCACCGTGATGGAAAAACTCGAGATCTGAGGAAGTAAGAGTAAGGCCGGGCCCTTGATGGGGCCCGGCTTTGTCGTGGGGCGGGCGGCGCCGCCCACCACTGGGAGCGCTTTTTCCGTTCTTCCATGCGCCATGGGCCGCATCATCTGCTACAATAGTAAGCAGAATAGGGAGGGAACGCGATGGAGATCCTTGTCAATCGAAAGACGATACGAAAGAGCAGGAGGGGGCTGGAGCCCCTCCGTTACGAGATAGAGGGGCGGCCGCAGTCTTTGCGGGAGCTGCTCCTCGCCATGGTGAAGGAGGAAGTCCGCAGATATAACGATGCCCAGGCCTCAGACGGACTGCTTCGCTGGCTCAGCCAGGGGGAGCTGGAGGACCTGGCCAGCGAGGGCAAGGTGAGCTTTGGGGGCGCCGGCGCGAGACCGGCGGACCTCGGGAAGGCGGAGCAGGTGATGCTCGCCGCCTTTGAGGACGGGCTCTTCCGGGTCCTTGTGGACGGGGAGGAAGTCGCGGATCCGGAGGCGCCGCTGGCCCTCACGGAGAGCAGCGTGGTCACCATCATCCGCCTGAGCTTCCTGGCGGGAAGGCTTTGGTAGGCGGCGGACGGATCGCGGAACGAAAGGGAGAAGAAGATGGCAGAGAGAGAAAAACTGCAGATCAGCAAGGCCCGGGAGGAGAAGCTGGAAAAGATCGGGGAAGGCAGGTCCCTTGGGGCTGCCCTGGCCAGGGTGATCCTGAAGCCGTATACCTATCGGGCGGAGTGGGACGATGCCCTGAAGCAGCACTTCGGAAAGCCGGCGGGGTCGCTGGGATCCCTGGAGGCCTTCTATGATCACGGGGTCAGGAAGGCGGTGGCCGAGGTCACGTCGCCGGCGTACGCGGAGACGGTCGGGGAGCTGCTGAAGCTCCGGATGGAGGGCATCTTCTCGAGCAGCATGTCCCGGCGCAGCCTGCATGCGGATTCTTTTTACCTCTATACCGAAGCGGTGGAGATGGAATTGACCAGACTGTGCCGGTTCTACCAGTACGGCGTGACGGCAGCGGAGGCCCTGAAGCGGAACCACGACGAGGTCCAGGCGGGGCTGGATCTTTTGTTGGCCGGGGAGATCCGGCGGGGGAACCGGGAGATCGTGGAGACGATCCGGGACGCGATCTACGAGGATGCGCCGGAGGTGCCGGTCAGCCGGACGATCATCCGGGCGGTGATCTACAGCGCCGACGAGGGGCTGATCGGGGATTTGCTGAAGCTCCTGCTGGCGGCCAGGCTGCAGGGGGGGCTCCGGCAGGCGATCCTGGAGAACGCGGACTGCGGCCGGCCGGAGGTGCTGGCCCGGATCCTGGAGTTCGCGGCGGAGCACGATCTGCTGCGTTACTCTTCGGCCATGCGGGCTTTCATGACCTGGATCGGGCTGGGCTATGAGGCGGCGGATCAAAAGATGGTCCGCGCCTATGCGGAGGTGGCGCTGCGGGCGCTGACGGATCCGGAGAAACGGCGGGAATACCTGGGGAGTTCCAACCATCTGGAGCTCTATTTCGCGCTGTGGGCGACGGGGGTATACCGGGTGGAGGACATCGATCTGATCGCGGCGAAGCTCCTGAGTGACCCGGAGAAGCATCGGCGCATCGTGGGCTGGTCCTTCATTTACCAGCTGGATTCCGTGCGGGCGGCGACCCGGTACGCCGGAGAACATCTGGACGAGCCGGACGAGGAGGTCCGGGCCTGGGTCGTCCGCTGCTACGCGTTGACCCACAGCCTGACGAGCGTCTTTTACTATTCGAGAGATCCGGAGTTCAAGATCCGGGAGGAAGCGAACGACGCCCTGCCGAAGAGCAGGGAAGAGCGCCGGCGCCACTACTACGCCTTCCGGCAGTACTACCTGGACCTGGATGGCAAGAAGAAGGAATTCACCGGCAACCCGTTCCCGTTCTCCCAGATTCGGCTGGACGGCTTCGAGGTGCTGAGGCGCATGTTCTCCCTGGCGGGATACGACATGGATCCGGAGCTGGTGAAAGACCTGATCGGCCTGACGCCGGGGATGCCGGCGGACGGCAAGACGGCGATGCTGCTCCATTTCCTGAGGCCGGAGGAGCCGGCGCACCGGGTTTTGATCCGGGAACTGCTGAAGGACCGGGCGGTCTCGATCAAGGATATGGCGGTGAAGCGGCTCAGGTGGACTTCCCTGGGCAGCGAGGACCTGATGGCGCTGACGGAATGCCTCAGGACCAGGAGCGCAGAACTCAGGAAGAACATCCTAGCCGTGCTGGCTGGGCAGGACCGGGGGATCCGGGAGGGCCTGATCCGCACGATGCTCCGGGATCCGGAGAACAACCGCAGGATGGCAGGCCTGGAGCTGCTGCTGGACGAAGAGGCGAACGATCCCGGCATGAAGGCGCGCTTCCGCAAGGAACTGGCCGGACTGGAGGGAGAGGCCCTGAGCCCGGAGGCGGCGGTTTTGCTGCGGCGGCTGACGGCCGGTCAGGAGGAATACACCAAAGAGAACGGCTTCGGCCTCTACGACCCGGCCCTGACGGCGCGGGTGAGAGAGGAGGAGCAGGAGAAGGCGGCAGCCGCTGACGCCGCGCCTGCTACTGCCCAGAAGAAGGGTCTCTTCGGCAGGCTGTTCGCCGGCAAGGCGGAGAGCAAAACCGGACCGGACCTGCTGGACCTCAAGGCCGTCAGACAGCGCGTCATCCTGACGGACGGCGAAGTCATCCCGCTGCTGGAGGGGATGAACGAGGTCTTTGAGCGCCATGCGAAGGAGGAGTTCCGCGTGGAGAACTGGGACGGCTCTGCCGAGACGGTTTTGTTCGGCAGCTGCAACCGGCTCCAGCTGATGATCTATCCGAAGAAGAACGAGCGGAAGGTGGAGTTCCGCTTTGATCAGATCCCGCACGCGGAGGAATTCAGGACGGCGATCGAGAAGGCCCTGGGCGGCCGGCATGACCGGATCCCGGCGCTGCTGTATACCACCGGAAGAGTCGACTCGGACCCGGGCTGGGGCAGGAAATGGACGGACTGGTACCTCCGGGACATCGGCAAAGCAAGCATCGACATGAACTGCCACCAGTATGGCTACGACAAGTACGGGCAGCGGTACTGGACCATGGTCACGATCCTGGAGCATTGCAGTGAATGGCTGACCGAAGAGGATCTGCCTGAGATCCTCCGGATCTACCGCTCCCTCGTCAGCTATGCCGGCGAGGACAGGCTGGGCAGGGAGGTGACGGAGGACAACGGGAAGAGGGCCTACTACGGCTCCTACGGCGGGCAGGTCCTGATAAACTGCCGGTTCCTGAGCACCTGGCGCCAGATCGTCAGAGGGATGGCGCTGTCCGGAGAGGGCTTTGCCCGGTGGTTCCGGCTGGAATACCGGCTGGAAGGGCTGGCCGGCTGCTCCGTGATGCAGGGCCTCAGGATCGAGGACTTCCTGCGCGCCTTCCGGGACGGCCTCATCCCGATGGACTGCCTGTACGAGCGGCTCCTGTCTTCCCCGAACGCCAAAGACGACGTCCGGCTTCTCACCGCCGGCAAGGGAAACGACCGGAAGCGGGACATCGAGAGGGAGTATCCGTTCGTGACGGCTTTGACGGAAGCGGCGGTGGACCGGATCCTCACTATCGAGGAGAAGCGGGGCGAACTGCCGACCGAGGTCTCGGGACCGGCCTCCGCCATCGTCCGGTTCACCGGCGGCGAGCACTTTGTGCGGCTGCTGACGGCGATGGGCAAGGACGGCTTCTTCCGGGGATATTCCTTTGCCTCCGACGAGACGAAGAAGTGCAGCCTGTCCCGGCTGATCAAAGCCTCCTACCCGGCGGAGGGGGACACCCCGGAGCGGATGAGGGAGTGGCTGGATGCCGCCGGCCTCACTGCGGAGCGGGCTGCAGAAGCCGCCATGTACGCACCGCAATGGGCGCGCCTGCTGGAAAAGGCCATCGACTGGCCCGGCCTCACCTCAGCGGTCTGGTTCTACCACGCCCACGTTTCTGAGCACTTCTCGGCGGAGAAGGAGACGGAGGTCGCCCTCCACTCCCGATTCACGCCGGAGGAGTTCAACGACGGCGCCTTTGATGCGGACTGGTACCGGGAGGCGGTCTCTATGATCGGCGAAAAGCGGTTCCGGTTCCTCTACAAGGCAGCGAAATACATCACGGCCACCGGCTCCTACCACCGCAGGTCACAGCTGT
>CADCOV010000051.1 GCA_902803185.1 uncultured Eubacteriales bacterium | reverse complement strand
CAGAGGAGCGCCTTGTAGTGCTCCTGGGTCACCTCGGTGGTGGCGTCAGGCTTGCGGTACTCGCTGCCCATCTTGGCGAAGATCTTGTTCCAGGAGACGCCGGCGGACAAAGTCAGATGGAGCTCCCGCTTGACCCGCTCCCGGATGGTGTCGGCGATCTCACGGCCGGTGCCGAAGAGGCGCTGGCTCGCGGTCACGTCCAGCCAGGACTCGTCCACGCTGAAGGGCTCCACCATGTCGGTGTACTCCTGATAGATGGCGTTCAGCAGCTTATAGTAGTGGTGGTATTTCTCGTGGTGGGGCGGCAGGAGGATGAGGTCCGGGCATTTCTTCCGGGCGCTCGCGATGGTCTCCGCCGTCACGACCTTGAACTTCTTCGCCGCCTCGTTTTTGGCCAATATAATGCCGTGGCGGCCCTCCGGATCTCCGGCGACGGCCACCGGCCTGTCGCGAAGCTCCGGATGCTCCAGGAGCTCCACCGACGCGAAGAAGCTGTTCATGTCGCAGTGCAGGATCACCCGGTCTCTGCGGCCGGTCCCGCTTTTCCCCATCGTCTGTTCCATGGTTTCAGTATAGCGGAATCCATAGTGGTTTTCAAATATCAGTTACTGTTCACATTGGAGACGCATCGATGTGGTATAATATGACTGAAGAGGAACACATGCCAGAAGGAGAGTTATATGGAGAACATTTTGGTGTGCGTGACGAAGCAGCGCACTTGTCAGAGGCTGATCGACTACGGCAAGGCGATGATGCAGGAGGGAGACGCCCTCCACATCGTCCACGTGGCCGGCAGTGACTATACATTTTTAGGGGACTCCGAGGAGCACCGGGCGCTGGAGTTCCTGTACGAGAAGGCCAGGGAGGCCGGCGCGGAGCTGACGGTCCTCAAGTCCGACGATGCGGTGGAGACCCTCGCGTCCATCGTGAAGGACCGGCACGTGACCCGGGTGGTCACCGGCGCGTCCCCGGGGCCGCTGGTGCTGGACAGCTTCCTGAACCGGCTCAAGGCGAAGCTCGGCGGCAGCGCGGAGCTGATCATCGTGCCGGCGTGAGAGGCGATGGAGACCAAGATGAAGGAACGATATGACATCTGTATCGCGGGAGGCGGCGCAGCCGGGTTGGCGTGCGCTGCTTTTCTGATGTCCGAACGGCCGGGGCTCAGGGTCCTGGTCGTCGAGAAGAAGGACCGCCCAGGCCGCAAGATCGCGGCTTCCGGCAACGGCCGCTGCAACCTGTCCAACCTGGCGGCGCCGGGATATCCGGAGACGAAGGCCTTCTTCGAGGGACTGGGGCTTCTCACCATGAGCGACGGCGCGGGCCGGGTCTATCCGCACTCGGAGGACAGCCGGGACGTGGTGGACTGCCTGGTCTCCGCGGCGGAGAAGGGCGGTGCCGAGATCCTCTGCGGGACTGAAGTCAAAGCCATCCGCCCGGCGAACGGCGGCTTCGAGGTCGAGCTCCAGGGGGCCGGAGAGAAGGCGGCCCGCGTCATCCGCACGGACAAAGTCCTCCTCGCCACGGGCGGCAAGGCCGCGCCGAAGCTCGGCACTGCAGGGGACGGCTACCGGATCGCGAAGGGGCTGGGACATACCGTCACCAGGCTCCGGCCTGCCCTGACAGGGGTGGACACCGCCGAGAACATGAAGAAACAGGGCCTCTCCGGCATCCGGCAGAAGGCCCGGGTCACCCTGTCCCGCAGGGGAGAGGCGACCTTCTCCGAGGAGGGAGAGGTGCAGTTCACGGACACCGGGATCTCCGGCATCGCCGTGTTCAACATGTCGAGATATATGGATCTGGACGAGGGAGGCTTCGGCGTGCTTGCGGTCTCCCTGGACTTCCTGCCGGAGTGCACCGGGGAAGAGGCGGCGGCCATCGCGGCTGCCCGGCCGACCCTGCGCTCCGTCGTGAAGGAGAACCTGGCGAAGGCGGTGCTGGCCCAGGCAGAGAAGACCGGCAGGAGCGCCGGCGCGGTGCTGAAGGACTTCCGCCTCACGCCGACGGGCCTGAGGGGCTGGGACCAGGCCCAGGTCACCAGGGGCGGCGTGCCGCCTGCGGAGGTGGATCCCGCCACTTCGGAATCGAAGCTGGTGCCGGGGCTGTACATCGCCGGAGAACTGCTGGATGAAGAGGGTCCTTGCGGCGGCTTCAACCTGCAGCAGGCCTGGACCACCGGGACCCGGGCGGCCGGGGGGATGCTGCAGAAACTGAAATGATGGTTTTGATCGAAAGGGACCTTGCACAATCGTTTGACGCGGGTCCCTTTGTTGATATATAATAGTGTAGACTATTTTGTAGCAATGGGGAGTAGCCGCGCGGCAGCCGTCCCGACTGGGGAGGGGGTGCTGCGCTTGCAAAGTCGTCAGGACGATCTTTCGCCGCGGGAGCGGGCGCATGCCCGCGACAGCACCGGGCGGGATCCGGCTCTGCAACTTCAGTGGCGAGACTGTGCTATGGCTTTTTGTCATGGCTGGGCTCGTTTTTGATTTAGAGCCGAGAGATTGGAGAGTATTTTGAGATGACCACAACCACCATTTTCGCCCTGATCGTCTTTGCGATCGTCTACATCCTGATGTTCACCCTGCAGCGGATCCGCCCGTACATCGCGGCCGTCGGCGCGGTGATCTTTGTCGCGGTGGGAAGCCTGGGGATCTTCCCGGATTTCCGCTACACCGTGATCGATGCCCTGGGCCAGATCGA
This sequence comes from uncultured Eubacteriales bacterium, assembly GCA_902803185.1. Classification (GTDB taxonomy): domain Bacteria; phylum Bacillota; class Clostridia; order Peptostreptococcales; family Anaerovoracaceae; genus Eubacterium_B. Next base: position 1,050 of record CADCOV010000051.1, on the reverse strand, counting down.
CTGGAACGTGCTGATGATGATCGCCGGCACCATGGGCTCCGTCTACCTGTTCATCGAATCGAAGATGCCGAACCTGATGTCGGATCTTCTGGTTTCGCACATCCACAGCGTCAAGTGGCTGATCGTCGCCCTGTCCCTGTTCGCGGGCATCATCTCCGCCTTCGTCGACAACGTGGCGACGGTGCTGATGATCGCGCCGGTGGCCCTGGCCCTGTGCAAGGCCCAGAAGATCTCGCCGGTCCCGGCCATCATCTGCATCTCCATCAGCTCCAACCTGCAGGGCGCGGCGACGCTGGTGGGCGATACCACCTCCATCCTGCTGGGCAAGGCGGCGAACCTGGACTTCATGGACTTCTTCTTCGTGGAGGGCAAGCCGGGCATGTTCTGGGTCACCGAGGCAGGCGCCCTGGTCTCGGTCTTCATCATCCTCTGGAAGATGAGAAAGGAGAAGGGCGGCGTCTCCATCCACGAGATCACGAAGGTGGAGGACAAGGTCCCGGCCATCCTGCTGCTGGCGACGGTGGTGACTTTGATCGCCGCCTCCTTCATCCCTTACGAGACGAATGCTGCCCCGGGGCAGTTCTATAAGCCGGACATCACCAACGGCCTGATCTGCCTCTTCTATTTCCTGATCGGCCTCGTCCGCTCCGTCATCAAGACCCGGAGCTTCGGCACCGTCAAAGCCGCCCTCAAGGAGATCGACTACTACACCATCGGCCTTCTGGCGGCGCTGTTCATCGTCATCGGCGGCATCACCGAGGCGGGGATCATCGACCTCATCGGCCAGAAGCTGGCGGGGCTCGGCGGCGACGGCAGCCGTACGTCCATCTTCCTGATCTACACGGTGATCGTCTGGATGTCCGTGGCCTTCTCGGCGTTCATCGACAATATCCCGTATACGGCGACCATGCTGCCGGTGGTGGCGGTGGTCACCCAGCAGATGTCCGCGGCAGGCGGCATCGATATCCACCCGAATCTGTTGTATTTCGGCCTTCTCGTGGGCGCGACCCTGGGAGGCAATATCACGCCGATCGGCGCTTCCGCCAACAT
>CADCOV010000050.1 GCA_902803185.1 uncultured Eubacteriales bacterium | reverse complement strand
AGGAGCGGCACCGCCATCATGACGGAGACCTTGTATTCCTTCATGTTGATGGTGATGTACTTGAGGCCGTCGCAGAAGACGTTTTTGATGCCCTGGGACAGGAAGATCAAGACCCCGCCCATGCCGTAGATGTGATGCAGCGGCAGGAGCAGCATGTTCACGTCGTCCGGGAAGAAGAGCTCCTCGCAGTTCATGTAGTAGTTCACGCTCATCAGGTTGCGGTGGCTCAGCATGACCGCCTTGGAGGACTGGGTCGTGCCGGAGGTGAAGAGCAGGAAGTTCATCGCGTCCCGGTCGATCGGCGCATCCAGATAGCGGCGGTCGCCCTCTTTGATCAGCTGCTGGCCCGCGTCCAGGAGGTCCAGGATGCTGAGGCCCTCCTTCGGGATGAAGTCCAGACCGACCACGATGGTGACCCTGGTCTCGCCGGAGGCCACGATCTCCTGCACCATCTTGTAGTGCTTCTTGTCGCAGAAGATGGCGGTGGCTTCGCTCCGCTGCAGCATGCCGACGAGCTCGTCTCTCTGCAGGAGCTTGTCCAGCGGCACCGTGATGCCCACGCCGCAGGCCACGGCGAAGTACGTCAGGATCCACTTGTAGCTGTTCTCGCCGATCAAAGCGATCCTGCTGCCGCCGAAGCCCAGGCTCAGGAGCCCGGTCCCCAGCCAGTTCATCTCGTCGAACAGTTCCTTATAGGTCGTATCGATATAGTGGACCTCCCGATCCGCGTCGCGGATCTTGGTGACGAAGGCGGTCTTGTCCGCGTACTTTTCGGCGGAAGAGCGCAGCATCTCCCTGAGGTTTTCGTGCTCTTGGAATTTCCGTTCCAGGTGGTAGTCGTTTTTGTAGCCGTTCATTTCTGATCCTTTCCACACTTAACGTATCTATAGTAAAGGTATCATAGAAAACCGCCCCCTGTCAAATTGACTGCCCGCCCGGAATGTGTTAAAGTGGATAAGAAATACTGAAAAACCAATGAAGAAAGGCATCTGTACTATGAAACGTGTTTTTTCCGGCGTACAGCCGACCGGCAACATACATCTCGGTAACTACCTCGGCGCCCTCCGCCAGTTCGTGGAGCTGCAGGAGGACCACGAGTGCATCTACTGCATCGTGGACGAGCACGCCATCACCGTTCCGCAGGACCCGAAGGCCCTGAGAGAGCACATCCTGGATGTGGCCTCCCTCTACCTGGCCATCGGCGTGGACCCGAAGAAGTCCATCGTCTTCGTCCAGTCCGACGTCCCGGCCCATGCGGAGCTGTCCTGGATCCTCACCTGCAACGCCTACACCGGCGAGCTCTTCCGCATGACCCAGTTCAAGTCCAAGAGCCAGAACAAGGAATCCGCCCCGGCGGGCCTCCTGATGTACCCGGTCCTGATGGCGGCGGATATCCTGCTCTACGACACCGACGTGGTCCCTGTCGGCAACGATCAGAAACAGCACATCGAGCTGGCCAGAGACCTGGCGATCCGCGTGAACAACACCCGCAAGAAGACCTTCGTGGTCCCGGAGGGCCGTTTCATGAAGGAAGGCGCCCGCATCATGGCCCTGGACGATCCGACCCAGAAGATGAGCAAATCCGCGCCGAACGTCCACTCCCGCATCTCCCTGCTGGACGACGCCAATAAGATCAAAAAATCCATCATGAAGGCCACCACCGACTCCGAGGGCGTGATCCGCTTCGACGTGGAGAACAAGCCGGGCGTCAGCAATCTGCTGAACATCTACAGCGTCCTCTCCGGCAAGACCATCGAGGAACTGGAGGCCGCCTATGAGGGCAAGGGTTACGGCGATTTCAAGAAGGACCTGGTCCAGGTCACCGCAGAGGCCCTGGCGCCGATCCAGGCCCGCTACGAGGAGATCCGCCACTCCCAGGAGCTCCTGGACATCCTGAAGGACGGCGCCGAGCGTGCCAACGCCATCGCGGTCCGCACCCTCCAGAGAGCCAAGAACACCTTCGGCCTCGGCCTGTAACCAAAAACGACGAACGCCGCGCATCCTCGCGCGGCGTTTTTTTACGTTCAGTTTCCCCTGCCCAGCGCTTCCGACACCTTACGGTAGCGGTTGAAGGGCTGGTAGTTTTGCATCTCGTTGTCCCGGTAGGCCAGCACCACCATCTCCACGTCATTGTCCGTGATCGGGCCGTGGTGGTCGCACATCACGATGTTGTAGAAGCGGCCGCCCACCAGGTGCTCGTCCAGCTCCGGATACAGGCCCGTTTCTACCCCTTCCAGTCCGTCCTCCGGGCTGCAGTAGAGGTCCCCGAGCCCCAGGACGTGGCCGAATTCGTGCTTCACCACGTGGAAAAGCTCCGTATAGTCCTCGAACTTTTCGTCCTCGATGCTCAGGAAGATGACCTTCCGCGTCGCCGTCGTCCAGCCGAAGAGGCCCACGGACGTGGCGGAGCGGTTCTGCATGATGAACCGGTCCAGGTTGTGCTGGGCCCTCTTCCCCGGGGCGCTCTCCGCCACCTGCTGCAGGAAGGCCAGGTTCTTCTCCCCCGCCGGCACGATGTAGAGGTTGTCAAAGACCCTCTCTTCCTCCGTCAAAGCGATCTCGATCCGAAGGCGCTGATCCCCGAAGACGTGGTAGACGCCCTCCCAGGCCCGGATGCCGTCCCGCACCGCCTTCCTGTAGACCTCCGGATCCGGGATCGTCTCGTCTTCGTCCATGAAGCACAGATTGGCGGAGAGCTTCAGCACGTTCTCCCCGTTCTCAAAGACCAGTTCCCCGTCCACCGGGGTGAACAGGCCCTTTCGTTTGATCCGGATTGGTTTTCCATCAAAATCAACAAGCTGCTCCATCGATTCCTCCTTGTTGTCTTTTACATGAATTATATAGGCTTTCCTCGATTACGTCTATCGGTCAAATCAGAACCACCAGTTGAACTGGTGGTTTGCACAAGCCCTAAAAGGGCATGTTACTAGCAGCGTCTTAAGGCGCACTGAAGGTT
>CADCOV010000049.1 GCA_902803185.1 uncultured Eubacteriales bacterium | reverse complement strand
GGACTGCGCCTGCTATCTCTCCTGCGACATCGGCGCCTACGACAGCTGCGGGCACCTCTGCCGCTACTGCTACGCCAACAGCGACCCGGACCGGGTGCGGGCGAACCGCCGGCGCCATGACCCTGCCTCGCCTTTCCTGATCGGCGGGCCGATGGAGGGGGACGTGATCCACGAGGCGGCCCAGGAGAGCTGGGTGGATCGGCAGATCAGATTGGAATTGTAACGGAAGCGAAAGGAAACCCATGAAAGTATCTGACCCGAAAACCAGGATCCACAGGGGCCCGGAGGTCTTCACCGACCGGGAGGAGCCCCGCCGGCTCTTCTGGGAGCGGTACGAGGCGCTGGAGGAAGGAGATGCCGCGGTCATCCAGTACTACGGCCTGGGCGGCATCGGCAAGAGCACGCTGCTCCGGAAGCTGAGAGAAGAACTGAAGGAACGGGGCAGGGAGCGGTTCATCACCTATGACTTTGAGGACCTGAGGCCGAAGGACAGCGCCCTGTGGGACCTGTCCCGGCAGCTCATGGAGAAGTGTAAGGGGATGAAGTTCCCTTTGTTCGAGTACGCCCTGGAGAAATACAGGGTCCTGGCAGATCAGGGCCTCAAGGACCGAAAAGGGAGCGAGATGCTCCTGGACCGGCCGGTGGCGGGAGACCTCCTTGGCGGCATCGGGGAGTTCATCCCCTATGGCGGCGCGGTCACCGCAGCGGTGAAGATCGTGGCGCGGATCGGGAAGTACCTGGCCGAGAAATATGACTTCGCCCGGCAGAAGGACGAGGAGATCTTTCAGGAGATCACGGAGGAGGATGACCCGAAGACGCTCTTCGGGCGGCTGCAGATCTACTTCGCCGCCGACGCCTACGGCTGGCTCGCGTCCCATCCGGAGGAGACCCTGGTGGTCATGCTGGACGGCTATGAGAAGCTGGTGAATTACTGGGAGCAGGGCGAGAAGGCGAAGGCGGCGGACCTCTGGCTGAGAGGGGAAGAAGGCCTGATCATGAGCCTGCCGCGCACCCTTTGGGTGATCGCGGGCCGGGACCGGCTGGCCTGGAGTGAGGAGATCCTGCCGGCGGAAAACGTCTGCCTGATCGGGGACATGAGCGCGGAGGACGCGGCGGAGTACTTCCGGGAGAGCGGCGTCGGGGACGAGGCTTTGATCAAAAACCTGGCCGCCCTGACCGGCGGCACGCCGGTGTACATGGACCTCTGTGTGCGGCAGTACAGGACCCTGCGGCGGGCGAGGCCGGAGGAAACGCCTGCGGCGGCGGATTTTGGCCGCAACACGGAGGAGATCGCCCTCCGGTTCCTGAGAGACCTGACCCCGTCGGAGCAGCAGGTCATGCGGCTTTTGTCCTGCCTGCCCGGCCCGTGGAGGGACGAGTGGATCGAGACGCTGGCCGGTGAACTCAAGATCGACTTCAGCCGGAACGAATACCGGCTGCTGAAGGAACTCTCCATGATCCAGCCGGTGGACAGCGGCGAGGAGCGGTGGAAGCTCCATGAGACCTTCCGGCGCATCGTGTTCCGGGAGGTGCCGGAGGAGGAGAAGCGGCGCACCCTCACGGCGGTGAAGGACCTGCTCCTGGAGTGGGCGGACGCGCGGGCCGCCTCGGCAGACCGGACGGAAGTCTACGAGCTCCTCTACATCCTGCTGTCCGAAAACGCCGGGCTGGTGCCCGTCACCTACCAGGAGATGCGGCTGGTGATCCGGGTGGCCTACGTGGTGGCCTCTGCCGGCGCCGAACCGGACGTGGGACTGCTGAGCGAACTGCAAAGCCTGCTCGGCCGCCTGGACGTGGAGAACAAAGAGACCCTCCTGGCGCAGTGCGCCGCGATGCAGGTGTGGCTGCTGGACGACGCGGAGGAGCCGGACCGGGCGATGGCGTTGGCAAAGGAATGGTACGACAAACGAGCTGAACTTCCTGCGGGAGGCGCGGCGGCGTTCTGGTGCCTCTACATGTACGCCAACCTGCTGTTCTACGCGGACCGGGACGAGGAATGCGAAGCCGTGCTGGAGGAGGCCATGGGATACGCCCCGTTCACGGGCGTGGATCCGCACTGCCTCTGGCTCACGCTGAGCCTGCTGGAGGATCTGGCCCGGTTCAGCGACACCGATGAGAAGGAGCTTACGCTTCTGGAGAAGCTGTGCGGGACCTGCCTGCAGGCGCTCAAGGCCCGGGAGGACGGGCTGCAGGATCGTTTTGTCCGCAAGGTGCTGTACCGGATGGGGATCCGGACGCTGCTCGCTTTGGACAGAAGAGAGGAGGCGGAACGCACGGCCAACCGCTGGGAGGAAGAACTGCGGCGGGACCCGGAGGCGGAGGAGAGAGATCATCCTGCGCTGCAGCGGTATCTGGGGAAGGCCTATCGGGAGGCGGGCCTTTGGGAGAAGGCGCTGCCTTTGATCCGGGATTCCCGGCTGGCCCTGGAAGCGCTGGACGGGAAGGACGACCCGGGCTGTCTGACGGCCCTGAGCAACGAGGCGCTGCTGCTCTTCCGGATGGACCGGGACAACGAAGCGGTGCAGGAGCTGAAGGAACTGCTGGCCAGGTTGGAGAAACTGAACGGCCGTTATCCGTATCTGCTCCGCCAGACCCGGGTGATGTTGGCGGGCATCTCCCTGTACTACGATCAGCCGATGGCGGCGGCCCGGCTGATGGAGAAGGCCTGGGCGGACTTGGATCTGGCAGCGGATCCGGATGAGGGGATCCTGTACGGAGATCTGGAGACGGAACCGGAGCGGCTCAAGGCGATGCTCTACCATCTGTATCTGGTGACGACGGACCTGGATCAGGAGGATCCGGAAGCCTTCGAAGCGATCGTGGAGGAATTCGGGACCTTCCTCCTGACGGAGGAGATGGAGGAGCCGTGGAGCGGCTGGCTCACCGCCTGGAGGGCCTACGCTTGCCACGTCCAAGGGCAGTTTTCGGAGGCGGCGGAATGGTGTCGGCAGGTGGACTTCGAGGAACTGCCGGGACCGGAGATCCCCGTCTGCTGGCATATGCAGGCCTTCGCCGAGTGCCTGGAGCAGCTGGCGCTCCAGGAGGAAGCGGCGGCAACCTGGAGGCGGCTGGCGGACTACCTGCTGGAGGACTGTGACGGCGATGCGGTATCGGCAGGCGAATACAGCGAGCGCTTCGGC
>CADCOV010000048.1 GCA_902803185.1 uncultured Eubacteriales bacterium | reverse complement strand
TACTGGAAGGTCTACGGCGATGCTGCCCGGGCGGAACGGATCTTCCGGGCCTTCGACCAGACGAAGGAAACTGCGGTCCGCCTCCTGGCGGAAGGCCGCAGCCTGATGGAGCTCATGGACGCCGGTTTGAAGCCGGTGGTGAGATACTGAAAGAGGCAGATATATTTGTTTTCCAGCTTGTTAGTTTTGATGGGCCGGGGGTATATACGCCGTGGAAGGGTAAATGAAGGAGCGGCGCGGGAGCGAGGGGCTTCGGCGGCGTTCGAAAAGGGACAAGGAGGACAACGATATGACAAAGTCTATGGTAGTGTATTGGTCTCAGACCGGCAACACGGAAGCGATGGCGAACGCGGTGGCGGAGGGCCTCAAGGAGACCTGCCCGGAGTGCGAGCTCAAGGCGGTCAGCGAGGTGACGCCGGAGGAGCTCAAGGACCTGGCGGGCTTCGCCCTCGGATGCCCGGCGATGGGCGACGAGGTGCTGGAGGAGACGGAGATGCAGCCGTTCGTCGATGAGGTCGTGCAGTTCGTCGGCGGCAAGAACGTCGCGCTCTTCGGTTCCTACGGCTGGGGCGACGGCCAGTGGATGAGAGACTGGCAGGCGAGCTTCGAGGCGGCCGGCGCGTCCATCGTGAACGGCGAGGGCCTCATCTGCAACGACATGCCTGACGATGACATGCTGGAGCAGTGCAGGGATCTGGGCAGAAACCTGGGCCTGAAGTAGGCGGAAGGACAAAAACAGCACAAGCAGGGCCGGCGGGCAGACCGCCGGCCTCTTTTTGTGCTATAAAATGTAAAAAACTGCTTGCAATGGGAAGCGTATCCGATATAATTTAATTACTTAAATAAATTAACTAATTTTCCCGAAACTCTGCCCCGATCCGGGCGGAGAGAAGGAGGATCCATGAGCATTTTAGAACGGCTGGAAGATGCGGAACTGGCGCTGTGGGCAGGAGAGAACCACTTCACCATGAGCCGGGGCAGCTTCGTCTATCTGAGGGACATCCGGGGCATCAAGCTCCTGAAGCGGGTCGACGCGATCCGGGAGGAGGGCTGCCTCCGCCTGGTCTACGAGGGCCTGCCGGAGCTGGTGGTCCTGGAGGTGCGGGAAGGGGAGGACGGCCTGGTCCGCGTCTCCCTGCGGGACGGCCTGCCGGAGGGCTACAGCCGCTGCGCTCTGACCATCCCGGCCCAGCCGGAGGAGCACATCTACGGCTGCGGCGAGATCCACAGACAGCTGGACCTGAAGGGGGAGAAGGTGCGGATCTGGGTGGCGGAGCATCAGAACACCGTCCGCATCGGCCGGAAGCTCCTGAGGCGCGGCCGCCCGAGCTACCACTACCTGAAGCGGGAGGAAAAGCCCTTCGGCTTCTCATCCTACGAGTCCTATTACGCCCAGCCGACCTTCGTGTCCAGTGAGAAGTATTTCGTCCACGTGGACACGGACCGGTTCTGTCAGTTCGATTTCAGGAAGAAGGAGACCATCCTGATCCTGCAGGACGCCCCGCGGATCACCATCGGCACGGCGGACTCCTTCGAGGCCCTGTCGGAGAAGCTGACGGGCCTGCTGGGCAGGCAGCCGTCCCTGCCGGACTGGATCTACGACGGCGCGGTCCTGGCGGTCCAGGGCGGCACGGCCACGGTCCAGGAAAAGATCGACCGCTCCCTGGCGGCGGGCGTCCCGGTGGCGGGCATCTGGTCCCAGGACTGGTGCGGCTGCAGGCGGACCGGTTTCGGCTACCAGGTCATGTGGAACTGGGAGTGGGATCAGGAGCTCTATCCGGAGCTGCCGGAGAAGATCGCCGAGTGGAAGGCGCAGGGCATCCGCTTCCTGGGCTACATCAACCCGTTCCTGGCCCTCGAAGGCGATCTGTATAAAGAGGCGGCGGCGAAGGGCTACTGCGTCAAGAATCGGAGGGGCGATGACTATCTGGTCACCATCACCACCTTCCCGGCGGCGATGGTGGACTTCACCAACCCGGAGGCCTACGCCTGGTACAAGGAGATCATCCGGAAGAATATGATCGGCATCGGCCTCTCCGGCTGGATGGCGGACTTCGGCGAGTACCTGCCGGTGGACAGCGTGCTGTTCAGCGGGGAGGACCCGTACGAGATCCACAACCGCTGGCCGGCCATCTGGGCGGCGATGAACCGGGAGGTCATCCGGGAGTGCGGGATGGAGGACGAGATCCTCTTCTTCACCCGGGCGGGCCACACCGGCACCCTCAAAGCCTCCGGGATGATGTGGACCGGCGACCAGCACGTGGACTGGACCACGGATGACGGCATGCCGTCGGTGATCCCGGCGACCCTGTCCCTGGCGATGAGCGGCTTTGGCATCACCCACTCCGACGCCGGCGGCTACACCACCATGTTCTCCATCCGGCGGAGCCCGGAGCTCCTGATGCGGTGGGAGGAGATGAACGCCTTCACGCCGATGTTCCGGACCCACGAGGGCAACCAGCCGGTGAACAACGCCCAGTTCGACGACGACGAGACCCTCCTCGCCCACATGGCGAAGTGCGCCGGATGGTTCCGGGCGCTGAAGCCGTACCTCGTGAGCCTGGAGCGGGAGAACTGCGAAAAGGGCACGCCGGTGATGCGGCCTTTGTTCTATCACTACGACGAGCCGGAGGCCTACGGCGAGGTGACGGAGTACCTGCTGGGGCGGGATCTCCTGGTGGCGCCGGTCCTGAAGCCGGGCGCGGAGAGCCGGAGCGTCTATCTGCCGGCAGACAGCTGGAAGCACGTCTTCACCGGCGAATATTACGAGGGCGGCACCTTCGAGGTGGCTGCGCCGATCGGACAGCCGGCGGTGTTCATCCGCCGGGGGAGCGAATGGGAAAGCCTGCTGGACGGGTTCCTGCAGGCGGAGACCGAAGAGACAGTGAGGTAGGATCATGAACGGAAAACCGAGAAACACCTTCGGCGCGAAGTGCGCCTACGGCGCTGCTGACATCTACGGCGGCGGCGCGTTCGTCATCATCAGCACGTTCTTTACCGTCTTTCTGACCAAAGCGCTTGGCATGCCGCCGGCGCTGGCGGGCACCATCCCGCTCATCGGCAAGGTCTGGGACGCGGTGACGGACCCGATCATGGGCAACATCGCGGACCGCACCAGGTCCCGGTTCGGCCCGAAGCGGTTCTACATCCTGATCGGCAGCGTCATCAGCGCCATCACCTTCATCCTGATGTGGGTGGCCTTCCCGGGCAGCGGCATGGCGGGCAAGTACATCTTCTACGCGGGCATGTACATGCTGTTCTCCACGGGCTTCACCATCGTCATGGTGCCGTACAACGGCCTGCTGCCTGACATGGTCGAGGACTACCAGGTGAGAGGCAGCTTCTCCTCCGTGAGAATGATCTTCTCCACCTTCGGCGCCATCCTGGCGGGCCTGATCCCGACCCTCCTGATCAAAGACAACACCAACGCGGGCCAGTACCTGACCGTGGCTTTGATCTTCGGCGTGATCTTCCTGATCACCATCCTGATCACCTTCGCCGGCACCTGGGAGAAGGAAAAGCCGGTGATCAGGATCAGCTTCAAGGAGAGCTTCACCCAGTCCTTCACGGTGTACAAGAGCAGGGCCTTCCGCCTGTTCATCGCCATCTTCCTCTGCGGACAGGGGGCGGCGGACTTTGTGACGGGCCTGGCGGTCTACTACGTGGACGACGTGCTGAACGCCTACGGCGGCGGCCGGTTCACCTACCTGATGGGCGTGATCCTGCTGTCCCAGTTCATCGGCACGATCCTGTTCGCCCCGATCATGGCGAAGACCAGCAAAAAGTTCCCGGTCCTGGTGGGATTCCCGGTCCGGATCGCCGCGACCATCGCCCTGCTGTTCTTCTCCCATGAGGGCGTGAACTTCTTCATCATCCTGGCCCTGAGCTTCATCATCGGCCTGGGCATGTCGGCCTCCTCCGTCACCATCTACGCGATCCTGGCGGATATGGCGGACGTGGACGAGCTCATCACCGGCATCAACCGGCCGGCGACCTGCTCGGCGATGGCGACCTTCGTCCGCAAGATCGCCACCGGCCTGTCCTCCGCGATCATCGGCGTCCTCCTCACCATGGTGGGCTACAGCGAGGTGCTGGCCAGCGAAGGCGCCAGACAGGCGGCCTCCACCCAGAGCGGCATCGCCTACATCTACGTGTTCGCGCCGGTGGTTTTGATGGTTTTGACCCTGGTCTTCGCGAAGCTCTTCCCGATGAACAAGAAGGAGTTCGACATCGTGAAGAAGGACATCGCCCGCAGAAAGGGCGAAGAGGATTCCGCCGCGACGCCGGAGGAGATCGCCGTGATCGAGAAGGTCACCGGCTTCTCCTACGACAAGCTGTGGGACAAGAACAACGCGCTCCGCTGGAGCAACAAATAAGACAGTCAAATAAGGAGCCCCGGAAGGGGCGGAAAGAAGGATAACAGTTATGAAATATTTCTTGGACAGCGCGAAGATGGATGAGATCAAAGAGGCGTACGAGACCTTCGGGATCGACGGCGTGACCACCAACCCGCGGCACATCATGCTGAGCGGCAAGCCGTTCATGACCGCCATTCAGGACATCGCGGACTGGTGCAGGGCCGAGGGCCTCGAAGGATACGAGAAGTTCCCGGTCTCCGTGGAGATCGATCCGCATCTCACCGAGACCGCTGACATGGTGGCGGAGGCCAGGAAGATCAGCGCGGTCAGCCCGAACTTCGTCATCAAGATCCCTTGCACGCCGGCGGGCGTCGCGGCGGCCAGACAGCTGGAGAAGGAGGGCATCCGCACCAACGTGACCCTGATCTTCTCCCCGGCCCAGGCCATCCTGCCGGCGAAGAACGGCAGCAAGTTCGTCTCCCCGTTCATCGGCTGGAAGGAGAGCAACGGCGAGGACTGCCGCCAGTACATCCAGGACATCGTGGACATCTACAGCAACTACGGCTTCCTGGGCAAGACCGAGATCATCTGCGCCGCGGTCCGCACCCCGAAGCAGATCGTGGACTGCGCCGTGGCCGGCGCCGACATCGTCACCGCGGGCCTCGAGGTCTTCAAGGACAGCATGAAGCACCCGTACACCAGGCAGGGCATCGAGACCTTCTGCAACGCCTGGGACAACACGGCGAAGTAGGAGGTGCGGCATGAAGATCGGATTCATCGGACTGGGCATCATGGGAGAATCCATGTGCGAGAACATCATCAAAAAGCACGACGACACCGTCTACGTCTATGACGTGGTGCCGGAGAAGGCGGCTTTGCTGGAGAGCAAGGGCGCCGTGGCCTGCGGCAGCAACCGGGAAGTGGCGGAGAAGGCGGACATGATCATCTCCATGGTCCCGAAGAGCGAGCATTCCAGAGCGGTCTATCAGGAGCTGCTGCCGGTGCTGGACGAGACCAAGACCTGCATCGACATGAGCACCATCGACCCGTCCGTCTCCGTGGAGATCTCGGAGATGGTGAAGAAGACCGGGGCGGCCTTCGCGGACGCGCCGGTGGTCAAGAGCAAACCGGCGGCCATCGCCGGCAAGCTGGGCATCTACGTGGGCGGCGACGAGGCCACCTACGAGAAGATCCGCCCGATCCTGCTGTACATGGGCGAGAACGTGATCCGCATGGGCGGCAACGGCAAGGGCCTGGTCATGAAGATCTGCCACAACGCCCTGGTCTCCCAGATCCAGAACGGCGTCAACGAGACCAGCACCCTGGCGGCGGCCAACGGCATCGACATCCTGACCTTCGCGGAGGCGATCAGCTACGGCGGCGGCCAGAACTTCTACCTGGATTCCAAGAAGGCGCCGATCGCGGCGGAGGACTGGACCACCGCCTTCTCCATCGAGAACATGCACAAGGACGTCCACATCTGCAGGAATCTGGCGGAGGAGTGCGGCGTCGCAATGCCGGGCGAGGAGAACGCGGTCCGGGTCTACGACGAAGCCATGGAAAAGGGATACGGCAAAGAGGACTTCTGCGCCACGATCAAAGTGGTGCGGGGCGAGTGAGGACTTATGAAAAAGGAATTTGAAGTCGCCTACATCCCGGTGGGGGTGGGCACCTTCCATCTGGAGAGCGCGCAGAAGCTGATGGATGGATCCGCAGCGCTGCTCAGGAGCCTCGCGGACAACGTGAAAGTGCCGGCGGAGATGCTTTTGACGGCGGATCTGCTGGACGAATACCTGGAGGGGCTGGATCCGGACCTGATCGTGTTCCAGAACCTGACCTTCGCCAACGGCGCCTACATGAGCCGGGTGCTGGCGAAGTTCGACTGCCCGATCCTGCTTTGGACGCTCCGGGAGCCGGTGATCGACGGGACCAGGCTCAGGCTGAACTCCCTGACCGGCGCCTTCTCGGCGGCGAACGCGATCAAAGCCTTCCGCAGCGAGCCCTTTGAGTACCTGCTGGCGAGCCCGTCCGAAGAGGCGGCCCGCAGAAAGCTCGAAGCCACCATCGGCGCAGCGAAGGCGAAGTTCATGATGAAGAGGCTGCGCCTGGCGGCGGTGGGCCACACCCCGCAGGGCTTCGGCTTCGGCAGGGCCCTGGACCTGGACCTGCTGAAGCACTTCGGCGTGGAGCTTTTGTCCATCGAGTCCAGAGAGCTGATCGACCGGGCGAAGGCCTACAGCGACGAGGAGATGGCGGAGTATCTGGCGGACGCGGAGACGCGGACCGTGGGGCTTCAGGAGACGCCGGAGCGGAACCGGAAGGATTTCGCCAGGCTGTACCGGGCCTATAAGGAATACGTGGAGGAGAACCGGGTCGGGGCTTTGGCGTCCCGCTGCTGGCCGGACTTCTTCACCGCCTTCGGGACCCCGGTGTGCACGGTCCTCGGCATCCTGAACGACCTGGGCGTGGCGGCCTCCTGCGAGGCGGACGCCTACGGCGCCCTCTCCATGTACCTGTGCAGGTCGCTGACCGGCATGCCGGCCTTCTTCGGGGATCCGGTCTCCGTGGATGAGGCCGAGAACACCGTCACCTTCTGGCACTGCGGTATGGCGCCGTGCTCCCTGGCCAGGGAGGATACGGGGGCGGTGATCGGCGAGCACTGCAACCGCCACATCGGACCGACCCTGGAGTTCGGATGCCGGGCCTCCGAGACGGCCACGATCTTCCGCATCGGCCGGAACGCCGACGGCAGCTTCCGGTTCTTCATCGCGGAAGGCAGGGCACTGGACAAACCAAAACAGTTCTACGGCACCTCCGTCGTCGTCGAGACGAAGGCGGACGCCGGAGCGCTGATCCGCCGCAGCGTGAGCGAGGGCTGGGAACCTCACTTCGCGGTGGCCTACGGCGACATCGCCGACGAATTGGAAGCTTTGGCGCACATGCTCGGCATGGACTGCGTGCGCGCCTGATCCCCCCGACGGGCAAAATGAGGTAAAGACATGAAAAATACCGGGATCAATTTAGAGAAAGTCAGGATCCGGAACCGGGCTTCCGTGCTCTCCTGCATCCGGTCCAAGGGCGAGGTCTCCCGCAAGGAGATCGCCGAGCTCACCGGCCTGACGCCGGCTTCGGTCACCCAGATCTGCGGAGACCTGCTGGAGGAGGGCCTGCTGAAGGAGGCGGGCATCGACGACACCGCCAAGGGAGCGGGCCGCCGCAAGATCATGCTGAAGATCGATCCGGCCTTCGGCACCATCCTCTCCGTCAACATCGAGGCGGAGAAGACGGTGATCTCTTTGGATGACCTGAACGGCGATCCTGTGGGCGGCCAGGCCGCCATCCGCCGGCTGTCGACGGAGCCGAAGAGCGATCCGCTCCGGTTCCTGGACAAGGTCGCGGAGGTCTGCAAGGAGCTCACCCGCTGGCTCAAGGAGCCGCCGCTGGGCGTCTCCGTCGGCGTGGTGGGACAGGTGGACCGGGAGCGGGGCGTCAGCACCCACGCCTACGGCATCTGGGACAGTGAAGTGCCGGTCGCGGCCTTCCTGGAGAAGCGGCTGGGCATCCCTTGCCTCGTGGAGAACAACGTCAACGCCTTCGCCCTGGCGGAGGTGACCTTCGGCGCCGGCCGTTCCCACGATGACCTGCTCATCGTGAAGTGGGGGCCGGGCGTGGGCTGCGCGTTGATCATCCGCGGCGCCCTGTACGACGGCCGCCGGGGAAGAGCCGGCGAGCTGGGCCACGTGATCGTGGAGCCGGGCGGCAAGCCGTGCCCATGCGGCCGGCGGGGCTGCCTGGAGACCCGGATCTCCAGCCGGGCGCTGGCGGGGCTGGACTGCGTCCCGGACGACGCCCTGAACCTCTTCGCCCGGACTCTGGTGAACACCATCACCGTCTGCGCCCCGAACAAAGTCCTCCTCTACGGGCCGTTCTTCAAGGACACCGCCCTGAAGGACCGGTTCCTCAGGGCCTGCCTGGAGATGGACGGCACCCTGGACGGGGAGCGGATCCTGGAGACGGAGCTGGCGGACCGGGTGGAGCACATCGGCCCGACGGCGGTCTTCCTGCGGAGACGGATCTTCGGCATGGAATAGAATGAAAACAAAGGGAAACCCTTCGGACCCGCGCAGCGACGCGCGGGTCTTTTCGCATCCAAAAACACCTTTGAAAAAAGGGGGAAAACCCGTACAAATAATTGCGATGAAGGGGCGTTCGTTGTATAATCTAAAGTAATTGTATGCTGAAAG
>CADCOV010000047.1 GCA_902803185.1 uncultured Eubacteriales bacterium | reverse complement strand
TTCATCGGCGGCGCCGTGTTCTGCATGTTCTGCGACCTGATCGCCCGGCTGGCCTTCGCGCCGCTGGAACTGAACATCAGCACGGTCACCTCCATCTTCGGCGCGCCGGTCGTCATCTACATGATGGTGAACAGAAGGAGGGCGGCACGATGAGCGATAAGTACTTCGAGCTGTCGAACCTCTCGGTCGGCTACAACAAAAAAACCCTGATCCACGACATCTGTCTGGACATCAAAAAAGGAGAGATCGTGACTTTGATCGGGCCGAACGGCGCCGGCAAGTCCACGATCCTGAAGAGCATCACCAGGCAGCTGGAGATCATCGGCGGCCAGGTGCTTTTCGACAGCGAGGAGATCCGTTCGATCTCCTACAAGGACCTCTCGACCCGGATGGCGGTGGTTCTGACCGACCGGATCCGGACCGAGCTCCTGACCTGCCACGACATCGTCGCCACCGGCCGCTACCCGTACACGGGGCGGCTGGGTATCCTCTCCCACGAGGATGAGGAGAAGGTGGACGCGGCCCTCAGGGCGGTCAACGCCCTGGACCTGGGCGGCCGGGATTTCAACGCCATCTCCGACGGACAGAAGCAGCGCATCCTGCTGGCCAGGGCCATCTGCCAGGAGCCGGAGATCATCATCCTGGACGAGCCGACCTCTTTCCTGGACATCCGCTTCAAGCTGGAGCTCCTCAGCATCCTGGGCCGCATGGCCAAGGAGAAGGGGATCACCATCATCATGACCCTCCACGAGATCGATCTGGCCCAGAAGATCTCCGACAAGATCGTCTGCGTGTCCGGCGACCACGTGACCCGCTACGGCACGCCGCAGGAGATCTTCAAGGAGGACATCATCCGGGAGCTGTACGGCATCGACAACGGCTTCTTCGACCCGATGTTCGGCTCCATCGAACTGATGAAACCGGCGGGGGACGTGCCGGAGGTGTTCGTCATCAGCGCCGGCGGGACCGGCATCCCGGTGTACCGGGAGCTGCAGAAGACCAACACGCCGTTCGCGGCGGGCGTCCTCTACGAGAACGACATGGACTACCAGCTGGCCAGGCTCCTGGCCTGCGAGGTGGTCACGGAGGCGCCTTTTGAGCCGATCGGCGACAAAGCCTTCAGCCGGGCGAAGGAGCTGATCCAAAGCTGCAGCCGGGTCATCGACGCAGGGGTACCGATCGGCACCCAGAACCGGCGCATGCAGGAACTCCTGGACCTGGCGGCGGAAGCCGGTAAGCTGGAACGGAATGAAAGACACTGAAAAAGGACGGGGTGACCCGTCCTTTGCGTTATGTATGGAGCGCGGCTCAGAGCTGCCTGCCGCAGCTCTTGCAGAATTTGGAATCTGCGTCGATCCTGGCGCCGCAGTATTTGCAGTAGATCTCTTCGTCCTCAGTGAGGCCCCTCCGGATCGCCCGGGTGGTGGTCTCGATCCCCTCCTTGGTGGCGTTCGCCATGTCGGTGGAGATGCTCTCGATGTCGTCTTTGCTCTCGTCGATCATGTAGCGGGTGGCCTTGACCTGCTTGCTCATCATCTTCCCCCGCACCCTGGAGCTGCACATCATCAGAATGGCGAAGACGGTGATGGCGCCGCCGAGGATCGGCACGATGTAAATCAAAGCGTTGAACATGGAATGTGGAAACATATCGGTACCCCCTTATCACTCTCATCTCTGTTCCCATTGTAGCATATTTACCCGCTTGTGGGGCGGGTAAACAGCCCGCCGCCATCCTTGCCTTTCCTGCGGCGGTTGTGGTAAGATGAAGGCAAATATGTGATTTGCATTGGAGGAGGACTACCATGAGAAGAAAAGACCGTGAGATCACCGATAAGAACAGGATCCTGGAGATCCTTCAGACCGCGAAGATCCTGCACCTTGGACTCTTTGATGAAGGATACCCGTACGTCGTTCCGCTCCACTACGGGTTCACATGCGGTGAGGAAGGCGCGGTCACCTTCTACATGCACGGTGCCCGGGAGGGCCACAAGCTGGATCTGATCCGCAAAGACCCGCATGTCTGCATCGAACTGGAGTGTGATGTGGAGGAAGAATCCGGCGGCGACGTTCCTTGCGCCTACGGCTCCTTCTACGCATCCGTGATCGCGAGAGGCACCGCGGAGATCCTGGAGGACCCGGAGGAGAAGGCCAAAGGCCTAAAGTGCCTCATGCTGACCCAGACCGGCAGAGAGTTTGAGATCAGCCCGAAGATGGCGATGGCCGTCGCCGTCATCAGAGTCAAGGTCGACGAACTGACGGCAAAATCCAAAGCGAAACAGTGACGACCCAGCGGGAGGCCCCATGCGCTACATCGAATCCCACAGCAAGGACCCATATTTCAACCTGGCACTGGAGGAGTATGTCTTCGACCGGCTGCCCCGGGAGGAGAGCTGGTTCATGCTCTGGCAGAACGCCAACAGCATCATCATCGGCAAATACCAGAACGCCCTGGAGGAGATCAACCAGCAGTATGTGGACGCCCACGGCATCCGGGTGGCCAGGCGGCTCTCCGGCGGCGGTGCGGTCTACCACGACACCGGCAACCTGAACTTCACCTTCATCGTCGACCAGAAGAACACGTCGGACTTTGACTTCAGCGTGTTCGTCGTGCCGGTGGTGGAGGCGCTCCGGAAGCTGGGCGTGGAAGCGGAATTCGGCGGCCGCAATGACATCCTGATCGGCGGCCGCAAGATCAGCGGCAACTCCCAGTACGTGCACAGGGGCCGGATCATGCACCACGGCTGCATCATGCTGGAATCCAATCTGGAGAACGTGACGGACGCCCTCCGGGTGAAGCCGGCCAAATTCCAGTCCAAGAACATCCAGTCCGTCCGCAGCCGGGTCACCACCATCAACGAGAATGCCCCCCGGCCCATCTCCATGGAGGAGTTCAAAGCCGCCCTCCGCGCCCAGGTCCTGGGCGACGCCGGTGCGGTGCCCTACGAGCTGACGGCGGAGGACCTCACGGAGATCGAAAAACTCCGGGCGGAGAAGTACGCCACCTGGGAGTGGAACTACGGCCGGGCCAAGAAGTTCAGCATGACCCGGGAGGAGAAATTCCCGGCGGGTCTGGTGACGGTGCAGATGGAGGCGGAGAACGGCCACATCCGGGAGATCGGCATCAGCGGCGACTTCTTCGGCAACGGGGACATCCGCGAGCTGGAAGCGGGCCTCGCCGGCGCGGCGCTGGACGAGCACCTGGAGGAGAAGCTGGAGGAACTGGGCCTCGGCGATTACATGAGCGGCATCACGCCGGCGGAGCTGGCGGGGCTGATCCGCGGATAAGTGAACAGGAAAGAAGGAAGCGCCCGGGCCGTGCGGTCCGGGCGCTTTTGCGTGTCTGGGGGTGGGGCTGATGGATGGATCCTCATGCATAGGATTGCAAGAAAGACGGTTTCCTGTACAGGAGATCCTGCTTCTTATGGATCCATGCATGGGATCCGGGCCACATGCGCTCCAAGAAAGCTTCAGAGGTACTTTTCATGCATGAATATTTGAATGAGGCGGTTTCCTGTACAGGGGACCCCGTTCTCTGGGAGTTCATGCATGAAAAAGGATCCTGAGAAGGATCCTGAGGAGTATCAGAGAGGTTTTCATACATGAATGATCGAAAGACGCATTTTCCTGTACAGAAAACCCGGGCGACAGCAAAACCATGCATGGAAGAGACACCTTTCGTCATGCCGGTGATCTGGAGATCAGCGCCGCAGCGCATCCGCCGCGGCGGCTGCGGTGGCCCAGCAGAGGGTCAGGTTGTAGCCGCCGGTCGGACCATCGGCGTCTAAGGCTTCGCCGATGACGTAGCAGCCCGGATGGTTTCGGAGCTCCATGGTCTTCGGGTCCACGGCGCCGAGCGGCACGCCGCCGGCGGTGACCATGGCGTTCAGGAAGCTGCCCGTGCGCTCGATGGAGAAGCTGTCGCCGGTGAGGAGGGTTGCCAGCTTCTTCGGGGAGCGGCCGCCCCGCTCCGCCAGCAGGCGGCAGAAGCGGCGGGGGAGGCCGTATTGATCGGCGATGAGGTTGGCTGGCTCCGCTTTGGAGGAGGCGAGCAGGGCGGTGAGATCCGCGAGGACCTCCTCGTAGGTGCGGTCCACCCAGCCCACGGCGAGGGTGCTGCCCGCATGGCAATAGCGGGAGAGGTTCAGGGCGGCAGGGCCGGAAAGCCCCTGATCGGTAAACAGCACCGAGCCCTGCTCCCGCGCCGCTTTACGCCCCGGGGCGGCGCTCTGCACCGTCACGCCCTGCATCGTGATGCCCGCCAGGGACCCGTAGGGCCAGTCCTTCGGGGTGAGCGGCGTCAAAGCGGGATAGAGGGGCGTCATCGGCAGATCCAGCGCCTGCTCCAGGACGTGGAACAGGCTGCCGTCCGAGCCGGTGGACGGGTAGGAACAGCCGCCGGAGGCGACGATGAGGCTGCAGGTGAGGAGCTGGGACGGGCCGCCGAGGCCGTCGGCGGTGACCTCCCAGAGACCCTCCGACGTCCGCGTGAGCCCCGTGACCCGGCGCCCCGTCTCGAGGGCGAAGCCCGCCTCGGCGGCCTTTGCCAGCAGCAGGTCCAGCACGTCCTTCGCCTTGCCGGAAGCCGGGAAGACGCGGCCGTCCTCCTCCGTCACCAGGGGAAGGCCCGCCGCTTCCAGGAAGCCCATGAGGTCCAGGTTGCTGTGCCTGTACAGGGCGGTGCGCAGGAACCGGCCGGCGTCCGCCGCCGGGTCCGCGGCGTGGTAGAGGGGCACGAAGTCTTTGATCGAGCCGGCGTGGGTGATGTTGCAGCGGCCGCCGCCGCTCATCAGGAGCTTGGTGCCCGGGCGGGCGGTGGCTTCCAGGATGAGGCCGCGGAAGTCCTCCCGCGGGGCAGCCGCCATGGAGGCGGCGCACATGAGGCTGGAGGCGCCGGCGCCGATGATGATGCAGTCGTAGATGTAAGGGAGCATAAGTGACCTCGCGAAAGCGGGCCCGCGCGGAATGCGCAGGCCCGCAGGGATTCGGGTGACAGTTATACAGGATAAGACTTGTTCGCCTGGTCGTAGAGGGCCGGGTCGATCTTGTTGGCCAGGGCGGCCCGGCGTTTGAAGAACTCCAGGGCGATGTTCGGGAAGAGGGCGTAGGTCAGGACGTCCTCCTCCTGGACCGCGTAGTCTTTGACCTCTTCGCGGAGGGTGTCCAGTTCAGGCGGGATCAGGTCCGCAGGGCGGCAGGCGATCACGTCCGCCGGGTCCACGAAGCGGGCCTGCAGGTCCGGGTTCACCGGGAGGGTGGTGCGGCCGTATTTGCCGGCCAGCAGGTCTTTGGTCTCCTTGGTGACCACCTTGTAGCGCTCGCCCATCAGCACGTTCAGCACCGCCTGGGTGCCGACGATCTGGGAGGACGGGGTGACCAGAGGCGGCATGCCCAGGTCGTTCCGGACCTCCGGGATCTCCCGGAGCACGTCCATGTAGCGGTCCTCCGCCTTTTGTTCCTTGAGCTGGGAGACCAGGTTCGAGAGCATGCCGCCCGGGACCTGGTAAATCAGCGTTTTGATGTCCGTGGCCAGGACCTTGGTGTTCATGAGGCCGGAGGCGAGGGCCTTCTCCCGGACCGTCTTGAAGTGGTCCGCGATGCGCTCCAGCTTGTGCTGGTCGAGGCCCGTGTCGAACTCGGTGCCCGCGAAGGTCTCCACCATGACCTCGGTGGACGGCTGGCTGGTGCCGCCGGAGAACGGGGAGATCGCCGTGTCGATGCCGTCCGCACCGGCCAGGATGCCCACGTAGTAGGTGATCGGGGCGACGCCGCTGGTGCAGTGGCTGTGGATGTGGATCGGCAGGGCCACGTTGGCTTTGAGGTTCGTGACCAGCTCGTGGCAGGCCGTCGGGGTGAGGAGGCCCGCCATGTCCTTGATGCACATGGAGTCGGCGCCCATGTCCTCGAGGCGCTTCGCCAGGTCGATCCAGTACTCCGGCGTGTAAGGTTCGCCGATGGTGTAGGAGACCGCCACCTGGGCCGAGGCACCCGCCTCCTTGGTGGCCCTTAAGGCCGTCTCCACGTTCCTGGTGTCGTTCAGGGCGTCGAAGATGCGGATGATGTCGATGCCGTTGTCCACCGACTTCTTGACGAAGTA
>CADCOV010000046.1 GCA_902803185.1 uncultured Eubacteriales bacterium | reverse complement strand
TGCCGGTGACCGGGGTCGAACCGGTACGATCGGTGAGGATCGCGGGATTTTAAGTCCCGTGCGTCTGCCAATTCCGCCACACCGGCGAAAAAAATTGGCTCCGAGGGTGGGGCTCGAACCCACAACCCTCCGGTTAACAGCCGGATGCTCTGCCATTGAGCTACCTCGGAATACCATATCTATCGCTCATCGCGACATATGATAGTATAGCGCAGGCGGTTGGCTTTGTCAACACAAATTTTGAAACAAAGGCCGATGACCTGCGCCGTCTCATATCGTCACTCGTGCTTCAGCTTGCGGTAGGCCGCGTAGGCAGCCGGCCGGATCGGCAGGACGAAATCGCCCACCAGCTCCTCGACCACGCCGCCGAAGCCCCGCTTGAAATCGTAGACGCCGTAGTCCGGGGAATCCTTGTCGAAGTCGCCGGAGATGCCGTAGAAGTTGTAGCGGTCGATGCCCAGGCGGATGGCCTCCCGGATCATGTACCACTGGATGGCGTACGGGGCGTTGTACTTGCGGAAGCGGTCGTCGGTGCCGCTGTAGAGGTAGGTCACCTCGTCGTCGTAGACGGTGAAGAAGGAGGTGGCCATGTTGATCACGCTGCCGTGCTCCTGCTCCAGGGCGTCGGCCTCGGCGAACTTCTTCGTGTTCAGGTCCAGGGCCTCCTTGGCGACTCTGAGCTTTGTCTGGTATTTGCGGCTGGTCGGGGTCTCGGCGAGCCAGGCTTCGGTCTCGGCGATCTCCTGCTCCAGGGCGGCCTTCTCCTCCTCCAGGCGCTCCCGGTACTTCGGGATGTCCAGGTAGGCGACGAGGGTGCGGCCGTGCTCCCCGTAGGCGGCGATGGTGTTGCGGAAGAAGTCGTGCTCCCGCGCGTAGAAGCTGCGGCGCTCCGCGGTCTCGTCCATCATCCTGAGGAAAATATCCAGCTCGTCCAGCCCGATCTCCCGGACCTCCACGCACTGCTTCAGGGTCTTATTGATGGACCAGCGGGTCTGGGAGTGCATCTTCTTGTAGACGGATTCCTCGGTCTCGCCGGCCAGGTGCAGGGTGAACATGAACCGGGCGTAGGCGGCGGTGGTGTAGCCGATCCCCAGACCCTGGTGCTGCCAGCCGACCTTCTCCATGGTCCGGATCACGTCGGAATGATCAAAACCGCCCTCCACGATGTTGCCGTCGATGTCCCGCTCCCGCAGGAACACCACCGGGTCGCAGAGGAGGTAGAGGCCCTTGCGGGCGTGGCAGTACTTCTTCAGGTTCTCGGTGAAAAAGCGGAGCACGGCCTCGTCGCCGTAGTCCGCCAGCAGCCCCCGCTGGGCGTAGAAGTAGCGGTAGATCTTCATCACCGGAATGGAGGCGAGGAGGGTGGCGGCCAGGACTTTGCCCGCGTCGTCGGTGACGCCGAGCAAAACCGTCTCCCAGCCGTTCAGGATCTTGGCCTCATAGGCCTCCGGCCGGTTCATGAAATCCACCTGCGGGCTCTTCGCCTCGAAGGCGGTGTATTCTTCTTTGGTCAGTTCTCTGAAAATCAAAGCGTTTCCTCTCTGTCAGAAGCCGGGGCCGTGAGTGGCTCCAACACGAATTTCCGGACGGCCTCGTCGAAGCCCTCGCTCCGCTCCGCCTCGCAGACGTAGTCGGAGATGGCTTTGAGGGACGGGACGCCGTTGGCGACGGAGACCGCCAGGCCGGCGTGCTCCAGGAGCAGGGCGTCGTTGGTGTTGTCGCCCAGGGCCATGGTCTCCTCTTTGGTGACGCCGAGGCGGGCCATCAAAAGATCCAGCGCGGCGCCTTTGTTGACGCCGTCCGGCATGATCTCGATCAGGTGGGCCTCCGACTGGGCGAAGTAGGCCCTGCCGGCGTAGCGCTCCTCCAGCTCGGCCTGCAGGGCAGGGACCTTCTCCGGGTCCGCCGCCAGCATCAGCTTCGGCGAGTCGAAGAGCTCGATGTCCCGGAAATCCCCGATCTCCCGGTAGGTGGTGAACTTGAGATCCGGGTCGTTGTGGCAGTCCAGCCTGAGGGTCTCCACCACGATCTCGTCGTTGTCGTACATGACCAGGTAGAGCCCGTGCTCGTGGGCAAAGTCGATGATGCCCCGCTGGACCTCCCGGCTGACGTAGGACGCGGACAGGATCTCTCCGTTCGCCTCCTTGATCAGGCAGCCGTTGTAGCAGATCACCGGGGTGTCCTGCCCGAGCCTGTGGGCAGCGGCCTTCGCGGAACGGAAAGAGCGGCCGGTGGCCACGGCGGTCACCACGCCCAGCTCGGCGCAGCGCTCCACCAGCGCCACACTGCTGTCTTCGATCTTTCCCTCGCGGTTCAGCAGCGTATTATCTAAATCTGTAGCGATCAGTTTGATCATAGGGCCTCCGTATCTTTAACGGGTGACGATCCACTGGTATAAAAAGTAGCACTCGGACAGGATGAGGATGACCTCCATCAACCAGTAGAAGCAGGAAAACAGCTGTCTGGTGCGGATGGACCAAAGCCAGTTCAGCACCGGGTTCGGCGACGTGGAATTCTTCGGCCGGAAACAGTAGGCAGGCAGCTCGTTCAGGTTGTTCAGCCGCTCGTTGATCGGCAGGCTGTGGTCGGTGTCGTCGCCCTTCAGCGGGAACAGGCTCTTGTGCAGGAGCAGGTAATCGCCCTTGGCGAAGTCCTGGTGCCGGTCAAAGACGTGGTCCCACTTGCGGGTCAGCAGCATGGCGATGAAGCCCAGCATGATGAGGATGAGGTTCATGACCATCGCCACCACGTAGTTGTCGATGCTGTGGACGAAGGCGAGGACGCATCCCGCCAGCGCCATGAACATGGTGTTGAAGGTGAGCCGCTCGTTCTCCACGTGCCTGGCGTGGTTCAGGTTCTCGCTGAAGCAGGTGGTCAGGAAGCTGATCTGCCCCTCGTCCAGGTCCGGATCGTCGTCGTGGCCGAACCGGTACCAAAGCGTATAGCG
>CADCOV010000045.1 GCA_902803185.1 uncultured Eubacteriales bacterium | reverse complement strand
TTGGTGCGGTCTAAGGGATTCGAACCCCCATGAGTCTCCTCACACGGACCTGAACCGTGCGCGTCTGCCAATTCCGCCAAGACCGCATGTGATGTTTCATCACTTTTTCTATTATACACGTTCGCCCGCTGTTTTCAAGTAGAATTTTGCATTCCGTGGAAAATTTTTGGGCGGGGTCACTTGCAAAAGTAAATTCACGGTTCTTCAGTCTGAGGGGGAAATAAGTCTTACACAAATAATTGCAGGATTTACTTCAATGAAGTATCCTCTTCTCAGTGTTCCGGGGCGGAGAGGAGGTCTGAATGAAAGGAACACATCTGACTTTGGATGACAGGAAATTCATCCAGAGAGGACTTGAAGAACACATGAGCAAAGCACAGATAGCAAGAGAACTTGGAAAGAGCGCGTCCACCATCTCAAAGGAGATCCGGCTTCATAGAAAGCTCAAGGCCAGACCTGCTTTTGCGCAAAGTCCCGGCTACTATTGTGAAAACCGGGGACACTACAAAGAGTGCCGGAAATGCATCCGTAAATGTGAGCATTTCCGGGAACGCACATGCAGGGCCAGGGACCGCATAGGAGTGTGCAACAAATGTCCTAAACTTGCCCATTGCTTTATGGACAGATATTTCTACCGGGCCACGCAGGCTCACGAAGACTATCTGCACACACTGCGCGATTCGAGAGAAGGCGTGAATATGACGACTTCCCGGATGATCGCCATGGCCGAGATCATAGGGCCGCTTCTCAAAAGAGGACAGTCTGTCTATCAGATCATAGAGAATCATCCGGAGCTGGGCATCTGTGTAAAGACGCTCTACAACTACATAGAGTCCGGCATCTTCAAAGACTATGGCATAGACAACTTTTCTCTTCGCAGACAGGTATCCATGAAGAAAAGGAAGAGCCTGAAACCCAGAAAGCAGCCCGCCTGCTATGACGGTCACAAGTATGAGGACTATCTGGAATTCAGGAAAGCGCATCCTGATGTTCCTGTCACGGAAATGGATACACTTTACAACGACCCCGAAGGTCCGTATATCCAGACATTCATATTCGAAAACGCGCCTGTCATGATCGGTTTTCTCCATGAGGACAGAACAAGCGCGTCGATGGCATCTACTCTTGATGTGCTTCAGGAAAGGCTGGGCAGTGACTACAGCAGGCTGTTCTCCCTGATCCTTACTGACAGAGGCTCTGAATTTGAAAAGCACAGTCTCTTTGAGATCGATGCCGAGACCGGTGAGATCCGCACAGACATCTTCTACTGCGATCCCCAGCGTCCGTCGCAGAAGCCTCATGTCGAAAACAACCACAATTATGTCCGGGATATCCTTCCCAACGGGAGAAAGCTCTCTTCGCTGACACAGAAAGATATTGATCTGATGTTTTCCCATATCAATTCAACGCCGAGGGAGGTCCTTGGTGGCAGAACTCCCTACGAGGTATTTGCCTTTTTCTACGGCGAGGAGCTGCTTCGGAAACTCAATATCGAAAAGATCGAAAGAGATGCTGTCACCCTGATGCCGTATCTGCTTAAAATCAGGTAACTAAAAAGCAGCGCCATCTTTCCCCACCGGCGCTGCTCGATTGTTTAGCCTCGGAACATACTTTCTCAACTCCTGATCCAGGGCAAACGTGAAATTGATCTTTCACTGAGAAGATTGTATTTCATTTTGCTCTGTTTGTCGTGCCTTTTTTGAAAAAACATCCTTTAAAATTTCATAACCAGCACATCAAGAAGGCCTCAGAGAAATCCCTGAAGCCTTTGTCACTACGAAGTATATCGTTCACATTGAATTTGCTTTTACACTGTGAACTTGTCTTTACAAGTCACCAAATTTTTGGGCGGTATCGAAGGGGCCCGGTCTCCCGGGCCCCGGTCAGTGCTTTGTCAGGCGCCTGCCCTACTTGTAGAGGCGGTAGACGTCTTCCTTGGTGTGGATGCCGAAATTCTGCGGGATCGCCGTCGCAGCCAGATCCTTGCCGCAGAACTTGCCGTCCACGAAGTATTCCTTGTTCCCCAGCTTCTCGTACCATCTCAGGATCGCGTCCATGGTCGGCACCTCGACGCCGGCGATCTCCGCGAAGCCCTTGAGGATGCAGAGTCCGAACGGGAAGTCCTCGATGAAGTAGCGGGAGCCCAGGTCGATGCGGTAGTCGTCGCCCACCTTGACCAGCGGGGAGAGGATCGCGTTCATGGACTCGATGCTGCGGATCTTGCGGGTCAGGCCCTCCACGGAGTCGATCTCGTAGTGGGTGCTGAGCGGGATGACGCCGGTGAGATCCAGCTCATCCAGCGCGTCGCAGATCTTGTGGAGCTCCGCGTCGCAGTCCAGCATGGTCTTGGAGGAGAGGTCATCCCAGGCGCCGTAGAACAGGATCTGGTCCGGGATGTGGGTCTCCGGGGTGATGTCATTGAACATCGCGAAGAGACGGCTGGTGTGGACGATCGGGTTGGACGGGGTGAAGGTCACCGTCAGGTAGTTCTTCAGCGGCTCGATCTCCATGTGGAGAACGTTCGCGAAGGTCTCCGCCACTCTCTTGGACTCGCTGTTCGGGATCGCCACGGCGCGGGTCTTGGCCTTCTTGGAGGCGACGACCTTGCGGCCGTAGGTCTCCAGACGGGAGACGCAAGGGACTCTGTCGAAGCCGAAGAAGATGACGCCTCTGTCGATCAGCTCCTGGCAGTAGAACTCGCAGCCGCCGGAACCCGGGACGACGCCCACCATGGTGCCCGGCTTGACGAACGGCTCCATCTCGTCGATAGCGTCGCCGATCATGAAGGACGGGAGCGTCATGACGATGATGTCCGCGTTCGCGAAGGCGGTCTCAGGATCGCTGGTGATGCAGTCCAGCTCAAAGTCGTGAGCCGCACCGCTCTCCTTGTCCACATAGGTGATGGTCTTGGACCAGCGTTCCGGTTTGGATGTTTTGATGGTGATGAAATGCTCATCGGTCTCCTTGATATAGGAGCACATGGCGGTGCCGATGTTGCCGCCGCCTACGATCGTGATATTCATAATGGATTTGCCTCCTAAAGATTTATCTGTCCACGTCGGTCAGCGCCTCGACGAACTTCTCCATGACGTCCTTTTCGCCGGTGGAGACTCTCAGGCAGTCCTTCAGCTCGCCGATGCCGCTGTACTTTTTGATGAGGAACTTCTTCTCCTCCTTCATGCGGCGCACCACCTCGGCGGCGTCCGTCTTCGGCTCGATGAAAATGAAGTTGCCTTCCTTGGCGTTGACCTTGTAGCCTCTGGCGCGGAGCTCGTCGACCAGATACTTCTTGCCCTCGAGCTGCTTGGCGACCAGCTCGTCGATCATGCCATCGGTATCCATGATGGCTTCGGCGAACTTCATGCCGAAGGCGTTGACGTTGTGCGGGGTGCAGAGCTTCTGGACCATCTTGATGCCCTCGGCCTGGCCGACAACGTAGCCCAGACGGCAGCCCGCCAGGGAGAACAGCTTGGAGAAGGTACGGGTCAGGAAGACGTGGTCGTTCTCCAGGGCGTACTTGATGAAGCTGTTCGGATAGAAGTAGAAGTAAGCCTCATCGATCAGGAGGGTGCACTCGTTCTTCTTGCAGGCCTCCAGGATGCGGTCCATCTGCTCATAGGTGTAGACGTCGCCCATCGGGTTGTTCGGGTTCAGGACGATGACCAGGTCCACGTCCGGCTGGATGGCATCGATGATCCGGTCCATGTCCATGGTCAGGTCGTCGTTATAGTGGACGGCGATGTGCTGTCTGCCGTACATCTCCGCATAGACCTTGTACATCGCGTAGGAAGGATCCACGGAAACGATCTTCCCGCCCGGTCTGGAATAGGCCTCGATGACGTAGCGGACGCCCTCGGCGGAACCGTTGACCAGGCAGATCTGGTTGACCTCGGCGCCGATCATCTTTCCCAGCTTCTCCGTGAAGTGGAGCTGCTCCGGATATTTGGCGACCATCTCACGGCTGACGTCGCTCAGCACCTTCTGGATGAATTCCAGCGGAAGGCCCACCGGATTCTCGTTCAGATCCATTCTGATGTAGCCGTCCCGGGAGTTCTGATCAAAGATCCTCTCCAGATTCTCGATGTTCTCGTTCAGATAATACATTCTGTTCTCCTTCCTTGGGGTTATGATACAAAGTATTCTTTTTCTCTCAGTTTGTGGATGCTGCGGACGAGCTCTCCTTCACCGGCGTGGTCCAGGACCTCGTCGATGATCTTGTCCATCTCGTCCGAGATCGAATAGGCGATCCCCTTCTTCTCCATCTTGCGGAAGGAGTTCAGGACAGGCCCCAGGATCTCTTCCAAACTAAGATAATCCTTTTTTTGATAAAAGTCCATAATCTGATCGTAATTCTCTTCGCAGTATTCGGTCCTGGCGACCTTCTCCCCGCTCATGAGGACCACGTCCTTGACCTTTTCGATCTTGCGCCGCGGCAGCATGGTGTTCAGCTGGCCGGTGTAGAGCTGCTCTCTGAGGACAGCGACTCTCTCCGCCGCCCGGACGAATTCCGGATCCGCCATCAGTTCCTCGTAGCCCACCTCGGTGCTGGTGACGTGGAACTTGTGATAGAGGCGGTGGCGGTACCACTTCGGGCCGTACAGCGTCTCCGCGTACTCCTCGAAGGCGGCGAGCAGGTAGACCTGGATCGTCACCGGCTCCTCCCCCTCCGGGACCCTGCCCGGCAGGCGGGCTTCCGTCAGCTGGCGCTCCGCAAAGAGGCGGCTCTCGTACTTCTTGCCGCTGATGAAGACCTCCTCGTAGTCCGCGATGGCGTCCCAGTTCGGGATGAAGTGGGTCTTCCGGTAGGCGTTGTAGCGGTGGTTCTTGAAGTTGCCCAGGGTGACGGTGTTCATGACGCCCCTGGCCAGCGCCACCGGCGCCTTGACGTACCACATGCCGCTGCCCTTGAGCTGCATGTTATAGGCCTTCCAGATCCGGCGGGTGGTTTTGGACTCGGCCCTGGCCCCCGGCTGGCTGATGTATTTGATCCGCAGATGCAGGCCGTAGTGCTGGAGGTTCCTGGATTTCACCGGGTTCAGCTCCCGGACCTGGAAGTCCAGGGTGTCGGAGGCGCCGAACATCAGGTAATTCCTGAGGAACTGCGGGTTGTTGATCATGCCCTCGACGAAGCGGTTCTCCAGTTTGCCCTCCGCGATCAAAGCGGATGCGGCCCGGTAGAAGGCCTCCGCGTCGCCCTGGGTCATCAGCACCTCGATGCTGGTCTGCTGGGCGGAGATGTAGCCCCTGCGGTAGATGCTGACCGCGGAGCTGCCGTGGAGGACGTATTTGAGGCCGTTGGCCTCGCAGATCTCGTGGAACTCCTTCAGGAGCTCGTAATAGACTTCGATGTTTTTCATATTCCTTACTCCCGTGCCATCCTGTCGTACCCGGTGACCTTCTTGCAGCGCTTCCAGACGAAGCCGTTGCGGGTCTTATCGGCCGCCTTCTTATAGATCTCCCTGCCCCGCGGCAGCCAGCCCACCCGGATCGTGGACACGGCCAGGTACTCCAGCAGCTCGCCGTCGAACGGGTATCTCTCGCAGGCCGCGGTGGAATAATCGAAGATCTTCTTCCAGACTGCGAAGCAGTCCGCCTTCTTCTGCAGGGACCAGAGGTAGGCCCGGTGGTAGTCGATGACCTTCTCTGCCTCCGCATTGTCTTTGTACTGCTCCAGCAAAGCCTCCACGGTCTCAGGATCGTCGTTGTCGTAGATGGCGACGGAGAAGGCCCGGCACATCTCGATCATCTCCTGGCAGACCAGGAGTCCCTCCGGCAGGTTGCCCTCGCTGTCCTTCTGCAGGTTCATGAGGCCGCTCGCCCTGTAGTAGAGGCCCTGGCGGATCCAGCTCATGATGGCGATATAGATGATCTCCGGATCCAGGTTGATCCGGACGCCGTAGCGGCGGAAGTTCTTGCTCATCTGGAGGCTGGTGTACTTCGCCAGCATGCGGTTCAGGGCCCGGTAATCCTCCTGCTCCAGGAGCTCTTTGAGCTCTTCCTTCTGCGGCTCCAGGGTCTTGCGGAAGTCGTGCTCGGCGATGATGGACCTGAGCTTGGCCTCCTCCATCTCGATCTCACGCCTGGTGCAGTAGAGCTCCATGTTGGTGTGCTTGTTCTTGGTGTATTCCTCGATCAGGCTCTCCCGGTCGATCTTCGGGAGGTAGATGTCGGTGTAGTCTTTGAACGGGCGGTCCAGGTTCTCCACGATCGGGTTGTGGGTGATCTGGCCGGCGCCGCTCGGGATGTACATCCAGCTGTCGCCGTAGTCCACACGGAGCGCCTTCTCCAGCTGCGGGGCCACCGGGAACTCCCTGCCCTCCAGCAGGATCTTGCGGCTGCCCTGGTAGTACTCCTTCTTGTGGAGCAGCGTGCGGATGCCCCAGCGCAGGCAGTAGGTGTCGCAGAGCGCGTCGTCGTAGGTCTCCACCTTCTCCGCCAGCTCCTTCAGCACCGTCTCCACGCCTCTGGACCTGCCCTCCTGGTAGTACCGCTCGTAGCGGGCGAGGTGGTCCTTGAACTCCGTGACGTTCATGTTCTTGCAGACCACGAAATACGGGGACAGCAGCTCCAGATACGCCCTCTGGGTCTCCAGATGGGCCTGCTTCTCCGCCTCCTCCGCCGGGATCGGATCCAGGATGAAGAACTCCAGCTGCTGGCCGCAGGTCATGCCCGAGAAGGCCTGGGCGGCGTAGATGACCGTCGTGTTGGCTTTGACGTAGCGCACGATCGGGTTCCTGTGGTATCTGGTGTTCTCCTTGTAGACGAAGGTCCGGTACGGCGGCAGGATCTCAGGCTTCTGTTCCACCAGGTCCCGGAGCTTGTTCCAGTTATCCCTGGTGATGTACAGATCGATGTCGTCGTCCCACGGCAGGAAGCAGTTGTTCCGGAGCGCGCCCAGGGCGCTGCCTCCCGCGAGGAAGTACTGGATATCGTTCTCTTGGCAGATCTGGTCTATCTCGATCAAAAGGTCGAACAGACTTTCATGAAGTGGCAGCAAAACAGGTCCCTCCCTATCATTATTCTCCGAAGATGACTCTCTCCGCGAGGCGCTTTGCGGCGTGGCCGTCGTTCAGCCCGTTGAAGCGCTCGTTGAAGGCGGCGTAGGCCTCGTCATATCGGAATCCGGCAGTGTCTTTCACCGCCTTGATCAATCCCTCCTCGTCGGTGGTGATCGGTCCCGGCAGCTCGCTCAGGTCGAGGTAGAACCCCCTGAGCTCGTCTTTATAATACTCGAGGTCGTACATGTAGAAGATGATCGGCCTCTTCAGATTGGCGTAATCGAAGAACACGCTGGAGTAGTCCGTGACCAGAAGGTCGCTGATCACGTAGAGCTCGTTGATGTCGTCGTAGTGGGACACATCGTAGATGAAGCCCTTGTACTTCTCGAAGTCGAAGGAGTTGGCCACCAGGTAGTGGGCCCGGAACAGGATGACGTACTCGTCCTGCAGCGCCTCCCGCAGCCGGTCGAAGTCCACCTCGTTCCGGTAGACGTAGCCGATCTTCGAATCGTGCTGGTTGTCCCTCCAGGTCGGCGCGTAGAGGAGGATCTTCTTGTCCTCCGGGAGCCCCAGGGCCTTCCGGACCGCCGCGGCCTCCTCTTCCGTATAGTTGTACATGTAGTCGTCCCGCGGATAGCCGACCTCTACGATCTTGTCGGTCTGGCCGGTCTCCTTCAGGTTCCAGGCGGAGCCGAACTTATCGGTGCAGAACGGGGACGGGGACAGGATGTAGGAGAACTTCTCCGCATCCGTCCGGTACTTCTTCCTGATCTCCTTCAGGTTGTTCATGGCGTTGTCGGTGGTCTCCAGGTCGTAGCCCAGCCGCTTCAGCGGCGTGCCGTGCCAGCACTGGATGTAGACCTGGTCCTTGCGCGGATAGATGTGGTCGTAGATCCGGTAGTTGAAGAACCAGTACTTCGCCGTGCCCAGCGCCCGGTCGTACTCCGGGGAATTGTCCTTCACGACCCTGGTGTTCGGGAAGTCGTTCAGGTACTGATGCTTCTCCGGGTCCTTCATGGACCAGATGAAGTGATAGTCCCTGAACCGCTCGTCCTGCTGCATATACAGGAAGACGGCCTTCGGCGT